>NZ_JABMCW010000110.1:0-16122 GCF_013179705.1 Pseudomonas sp. CM25
AACTGAAAGTGGCCGACCACGTGCTGCTGGACCCGGCTGCCGTCATGCACAGCTCGATGGCCGACCTGGCGCACAACGTGGGTATCAGCGAGCCGACCATCGTGCGTTTCTGCCGGGCTATCGGTTGCTCGGGCTTCCAGGACCTCAAGCTGAAGCTGGCGCAAAGCCTGGCCGCCGGGGCCAGTTTCGGCCAGTTCGCCATCCATGAAGACGACTCGGTCGCCGACTACAGCCTGAAGATTTTCGACACCACCCTGCACACCCTGATGGAGGTGCGCGAGCACCTCGACCCGCAGGCGCTGCAGTTGGCGGTGAGTGCCATGGCCCAGGCACAGCGTGTGGAATTCTATGGTTTTGGCGCATCGGGTGCGGTGGCGGCCGACGCCCAGCACAAGTTCTTCCGCTTGCTGCTCAGCGCGGCAGCGTACTCCGACCCGCACATGCAGGCGATGTCGGCGGTTACCCTGAAACCGGGCGATGTAGCGGTGTGCATTTCCCAGTCGGGGCGGTCCAAGGACCTGTTGATCACTGCCAACCTGGTACGTGAGAGTGGCGCCAACCTGATCACCCTGTGCCCCAGCCAGACGCCTCTAGCCGAGCTGTCGACCGTCAACCTGGCAATCGACGTGCACGAGGACACCGAAATCTATACCCCGCTGACCTCGCGTATCGCCCACCTTGTGGTAATCGACGTGCTGGCCATGGGCGTGGCCATGGCGCGCGGGCCGAGCCTGGTCAACCACCTGAAGAGCGTGAAGCGCAGCTTGCGCAGCCTGCGTTTGTCGCCCAAGTCGATCAAGGCTACCGACGACTGATCAATGGCCCGGCAAGGCAGATTTCACTGTTTTGTCACCATTTCACAGCCAAAACGTCAACCTCCATTGCCAGTCTGAAGCCTCCGCACCCTATCTGGGAGACAGGCAATGGCTCGTGACTTCGACGGTACGTACCAACCCAACGCCAAGGCTCGCAAGCAGCAGGAAAAGGATCAGCGCCGCATGGAATACCGCCGGGCGATCGAGAGCTATTGCGACCAACGTCAACTGCTGCGCGACCTGGTGGACTACCCTGAGCTGCAAGAGCTCACTGTGTGGCAGGCGTCGGCAGCAACTTCCCCGAAAAACGCTCAACAAGCGCACTGATCAATGCACGTTCGCCGCGGATGAATGCCAGGAAAGCCAAGGCCACCGGTGACTGCCGTTTGGCCTTGGCCTGTACCACGCACCAGCTGCGGTACAGCGGCAGTTCTTCCACCGGCAGCTCCTTCAGCGCCCCGGTGGCCAGTTCCAGGTTGACCGCATGGCGGGTCAGCAGGGCGATACCAAGGCCTGCGATCACGCACTCGCGCTGGGCATCGGCCGAGGCCACTTCCAGAGTCTGGGTGAAGTGCACGCGCTTGTCCTTGAAGTACTCTTCGCAGGCTTTGCGTGTGCCCGAGCCTTGCTCGCGGACCAGCAGGGTATGAGGCTCCAGGTCCTGCAGGCGCAGCTGCTCCAGCTTGCAGAGCGGGTGCTCGGGCGGGGCCACGGCAATGATCGGGTTATTCAGAAACGGCAAAAATTCCAGACCCATGTCCTGCGGCACCATGGACATGATGATCAGGTCGTCGCGGTTGTCGGACAGGCGGCGGATGGCCTGGGCGCGGTTGACCACCGTCAAGGTCAGGTTGACCTCCGGGTGACGTTGCTTGAAGGCGGCGAACAGGTGTGGCACGAAGTACTTGGCACTGGACTCGATCGCCAGCTTCAGCTGCCCTTGCAGTGAGCCCTGCATGTCCGACAGTTGCATGTCCAGGCTCTCCAGGCGCCCGAAGATGTCGCGGCTGGCGCGCTGCAGGGCCTCGGCCGCTTCCGTCAGATAAAGCTTTTTACCGATGTACTCGAACAGCGGCTGGCCGATCAGCTCTTCAAGCTGGCGGATCTGCAGGCTGACGGCGGGTTGTGTCAGCGCCATTTCCTCCGCCGCGCGGCTGTATGAGCGCAAATCGCACACCTCGTTGAAGATCTGCAATTGACGCAATGTCATACGCATCAAGGACTTACGCATTTTTTTCAGCTCATTGGCAACACCCTGTTACCGAACTATAAGCTTTTGCTAATACAGCCCCTAACAAATATTGATTTTTGTTTATCGACCTACAGCGCTAGGGTGAATACGCGACTGGCCAGCAATGCTTGGTCACGCGCCGACCGGTAGAACCGGCTCGACTGTTCCTACGGCTTTGGGAAGACTCCAGTGATAAAAAAAATCCTGATCGCCAACCGAGGTGAAATTGCAGTTCGGATCGTGCGTGCCTGCGCCGAGATGGGCATTCGCTCGGTAGCGATCTATTCCGACGCCGACCGGCACGCCCTGCACGTCAAGCGCGCCGACGAAGCTCATAGCATTGGTGAAGAACCGCTGGCCGGTTACCTGAACCCGCGCAAGCTGGTGAACCTGGCTGTGGAAACCGGCTGTGATGCCCTGCACCCTGGCTATGGTTTCCTGTCGGAAAACGCTGAACTGGCAGAGATTTGCGCCGAGCGCGGGATCAAGTTCATCGGCCCGGCCGCCGACGTCATTCGTCGCATGGGCGACAAGACCGAAGCACGCCGCACCATGATCGCCGCCGGTGTGCCGGTTACACCAGGTACCGAAGGCAACGTTGCCGACATCCACGAAGCCCTCAGCGAAGGCGAGCGCATCGGTTATCCGGTGATGCTGAAAGCTACCTCCGGGGGTGGCGGCCGCGGTATTCGTCGTTGCAACAGCCGCGAAGAACTGGAACAGAACTTCCCGCGGGTGATATCCGAAGCCACCAAGGCCTTTGGCTCGGCCGAAGTGTTCCTGGAAAAGTGCATCGTCAACCCCAAACACATCGAGGCGCAGATCCTCGGTGACAGCTTCGGCAATGTGGTGCACCTGTTCGAGCGCGACTGCTCGATCCAGCGCCGTAACCAGAAGCTCGTCGAAATCGCTCCGAGCCCACAGCTTACCCCCGAGCAGCGCGCCTACATCGGCGACCTGGCGGTGCGTGCGGCCAAGGCGGTCAACTACGAGAACGCCGGTACCGTGGAGTTCCTGCTCGCCGATGGCGAGGTGTACTTCATGGAAATGAACACCCGGGTGCAGGTGGAGCACACCATCACCGAGGAAATCACCGGTATCGACATCGTCCGCGAGCAGATCCGCATTGCCTCGGGCCTGCCGCTGTCGGTGAAGCAGGAAGACATCCAGCACCGCGGCTATGCGCTGCAGTTCCGCATCAACGCCGAAGACCCGAAAAACAACTTCCTGCCCAGCTTCGGCAAGATCACCCGTTACTACGCCCCCGGCGGCCCGGGCGTGCGCACCGATACGGCGATCTACACCGGCTACACCATTCCGCCGTTCTACGACTCCATGTGCCTGAAGCTGGTGGTGTGGGCGCTGACCTGGGAAGAAGCCATGGACCGCGGCCTGCGGGCCCTGGACGACATGCGCGTGCAAGGGGTGAAGACCACCGCCGCGTACTACCAGGAAATCCTGCGCAATCCGGAATTCCGTAGCGGCCAGTTCAACACCAGCTTCGTTGAAAGCCACCCTGAACTGACCAACTACTCGATCAAGCGCAAACCCGAAGAGCTGGCCCTGGCCATCGCCGCCGCCATCGCCGCCCACGCAGGCCTGTGAGGAACCCCATAATGTCCAAGAAAATTCACGTAACCGACACGATCCTGCGCGACGCCCACCAGTCCCTGCTGGCTACCCGCATGCGTACCGAAGACATGCTCCCGATCTGTGAAAAGCTCGACAAGGTCGGCTACTGGTCGCTGGAAGTCTGGGGCGGCGCCACCTTCGATGCCTGCGTGCGCTTCCTCAAGGAAGACCCATGGGAGCGCCTGCGCAAACTGCGCGCGGCGCTGCCCAACACCCGCCTGCAAATGCTGCTGCGCGGCCAGAACCTGCTGGGCTACCGCCACTACAGCGACGACGTGGTCAAAGCCTTCGTTGCCAAGGCTGCGGTCAACGGCATCGATGTGTTCCGTATCTTCGACGCCATGAACGACGTGCGTAACCTGCGGGTAGCCATCGAGGCCGTCAAGGCTGCCGGCAAGCACGCCCAGGGCACCATCGCCTACACCACCAGCCCCGTGCACACAATCGACGCCTTCGTGAACCAGGCCAAGCAGATGGAAGCCATGGGTTGCGATTCGGTCGCGATCAAGGACATGGCCGGCCTGCTGACCCCATTTGCCACTGGTGAACTGGTCAAGGCGCTGAAAGCCGAGCAATCGTTGCCGGTGTTCATCCACTCCCACGACACCGCCGGCCTGGCTGCCATGTGCCAGCTGAAAGCGGTGGAAAACGGTGCCGACCACATCGACACCGCTATCTCCAGCTTCGCCTGGGGCACCAGCCACCCGGGTACCGAGTCGATGGTTGCCGCGCTCAAGGGCAGCGAGTTCGACACCGGCCTGGACCTGGAGCTGCTGCAGGAAATCGGCTTGTACTTCTATGCCGTGCGCAAGAAGTACCACCAGTTCGAAAGCGAATTCACCACTGTCGACACCCGTGTGCAGGTCAACCAGGTGCCGGGCGGGATGATTTCCAACCTGGCCAACCAGCTCAAGGAGCAGGGCGCCCTCAACCGCATGAACGAAGTGCTGGCTGAGATCCCGCGCGTTCGCGAAGACCTCGGCTTCCCGCCGCTGGTTACCCCCACTTCGCAGATCGTCGGTACCCAGGCGTTCTTCAACGTGCTGGCGGGCGAGCGCTACAAGACCATCACCAACGAGGTGAAGCTGTACCTGCAAGGCGGTTACGGCAAGGCTCCTGGCGTGGTCAGTGAACAGCTGCGTCGTCAGGCGATCGGCAGCGAAGAAGTGATCGATGTGCGCCCGGCCGACCTGCTGAAGCCGGAAATGACCAAGTTGCGCGGCGATATCGGCGCCTTGGCCCGTTGTGAAGAGGATGTGCTGACCTACGCCATGTTCCCTGACATTGGCCGCAAGTTCCTCGAAGAACGCGAAGCCGGCACCCTCACCCCGGAAGCCCTGCTGCCGATTCCGGAAGCTGGCGCGGTGGCTGCCCCGGGCGGTGAAGGCGTGCCGACCGAATTCGTCATCGACGTGCACGGCGAAACCTATCGCGTCGACATCACCGGTGTGGGCGTGAAGGCCGAAGGCAAGCGTCACTTCTACCTGTCGATCGACGGCATGCCGGAGGAAGTGGTGTTCGAGCCACTCAACGAATTCGTCGGCGGCGGCGGCAGCAAGCGCAAGCAGGCCAGCGCCCCGGGCCATGTGACCACCAACATGCCAGGCAACATCGTCGATGTCCTGGTCAAGGAAGGCGACTCGGTCAAGGCCGGCCAGGCCGTGCTGATTACCGAAGCCATGAAGATGGAGACCGAAGTGCAGGCAGCCATTGCCGGCAAGGTCGTGGCCATCCACGTGGCCAAGGGCGACCGTGTGACGCCGGGTGAGATCCTGATCGAGATCGAGGGCTGACAGAAGCCTTCATCTACAAGCGGTTTACCTCTGGGGAGCGAATGCTCCCCTTTTTTTTCGTGCTGATGCATTTTATTGCAGATTTGATACTGATGGTTGGTTTACATCTGCATTAAAATGCAAAAATTTTCCCGGATGCAGTGATGAATCACCCGGCGATTGCGCTGGGCAAGCTTGAGCGCCGAATGGCGGAGTGGGGGGTTGGCATGACGGTTTCCATCGACGCCCGCGGGCTGCTGATCGATGGCGTGCGCGAAGGTATCGCCGAGGGGAGCCTTGAGTTGGGGGCAGCCGTGCGACGGCTACGCGTGGAGGTGGCGAAAATGCAGCAGACTCAGTTCGCGCGGATGTGCAAGGTTTCAGTGCGTACGCTGATTCAGATCGAGCAGGGGGATGGTAACCCCACGCTCAAGTCATTGAACGCTGTATTCAAGCCATTCGGTTTACAGATGGGCGTGGTCAGGCGCGCCACCAAGGTCAGGTAGTATCTTCATACCGATCACAGGCCTGCTGGCCCGTGATCCGTGGTCAATATCAGCCTATCCGGCATGCCTCAAGGGTGTGTACCTGACCTTCAGGCCGCTGGTTGGCATCGCTCAACCACCGCTCGAACCCTGCCGCCACCTGCGGCCACTCATCATCGGTAATCGAATACCACGCCGTATCGCGGTTATGGTCCTTGACCACCAGGTGCTTGCGGAACACGCCCTCGAACTCGAAGCCAAACCGCTCCGCCGCCCGCTTGGAGCGGGCGTTGGCGTTGTTGCACTTCCATTCCAGCCGGCGGTTACCCAGTTCGAAACCCAGCTTGCCCAGCAGGTACACCGCCTCGGTGCCCTTGGGCGTACGTTGCATGGCGGCGCCGAAGGCGATGTGGCCGATTTCGATGCGGCCATGGTCGGGCACAATCGACATTAGGCTGAGAATGCCCTGGGCCTGGCCGGTGGCGCGGTCGCTGACGGTATAGAACAGCGGGTCGAGGCCGGCGGCATTGCCTTCCAGCCAGCGGTCGAAGGCGCCACGCTCGGTGAATGGGCCATAGGGCAGGTAGTCCCACAGCACAGGGTCGGATGCCGGCCCCTGCAGCGCCTCCCAGAGGTCGTCGCCATGGCGCACAGGGTCGAGCTTTTCCAGGCGAATGAAGCGGCCCTCGATGGGCTCGGCTCGAGGTACGGCAGCGGGTTTCCAGTGCAATGCGTCAGTCATGTTCGGCTTACAACCCTTTGCGGAATTGGATGAAGCCCGATCGCTCGGCAACCTGCTGATACAGGCTGATGGCGGTGGCGTTGGTCTCGTGGGTCAGCCAGTGCACCTTGATGCAACTGTCGGCCTTGGCAGTGGCGTAGACGTGCTCGATCAGCTGGCGGCCGATACCCAGGCCGCGCTGCGTCTCGTCCACGTACAGGTCCTGCAGGTAGCAGGAATTCTCGATGCTCCAGTTGGAACGATGGTAGATGAAGTTGACCATCCCCACCGCCTTGCCATCCACCCAGGCCAGGGTCGAATGGGTTGGTTCGTTCGGGTCGAGCAGGCGTTGCCAGGTGCTCAGGCTGACCTCATCGGCCAGCTCGGTTGCATAGAAATGCAGGTAGGCCTGCCACAAGCCGAGCCAGGCAGCATGGTCTTGGGCGGTAACGGGGCGCAGGGTAACGCTGGGCATGGGGCTATTCCTTCAGAGCTGGCGCATGTGCGCCGCGAGTTGGTTGTCCAGTGGATCGGGGCTGGCGCCGAGGCCTTCGCGTACACCGGCGATGTCTTGCCCGGCGCGGTTCTGGCTGAGCTTGCGTGCACCTTGCAGGCGGGTGATGGGCAGGCGGATGCCGACGATGGCGCGAAGCATGCCGTCAATATAATCAGCAGGGGCGTCGGTGACGCTCCACGGGGCGCTGCGGCCTTGTTCGTGGCGATCGGTCAGGCGGCTGACGATAGCCAGCAGCGGCGCGGCATCATGGATCACTTCGGCCGGGCCATAGGCGTGCACGGCCAGGTAGTTCCAGGTTGGCACCACTTTGGGGTTCTCGGCCTTGCTCGGATAGTAGCCGGGGCTGACGTAGGCATCGGCACCGGGGAACACCAGCAGGGCTTCGCCACCCTGCGCCAGGTCCTGCCACTGGCGGTTGGCCCGCGCCAGGTGGGCATAGACGGTGCCGTATTCGCCTTCGGCGGTGTCGACCAGCACCGGCAGGTGGGTGGCCAGCAGGCCCTGTTCGCCTTGGCTGACCAGAACCGCCAGGCGGGTGTCCAGCATGTGCTGGTGCAGGCGACCGAGGTCGTGTTCCTGGTGCGGCTTGCTGTTGTACATGTGTCGAGTCCCTTGTCCAATGGCTCTATCCTAGGCAGGCTATTGGTTCTGGGTAAGAGCCATTACTGCCTGTTTTGATAGGTCCAATGCCATGAGCGAGCGCCCCCTCATACTGCCTTTCGACCCTGCCGGGATTGACTTGGATCGCCGCCGCGGGCTAAGCCAGCAGTTGTACCAGGCGCTGCGTGCGCGGGTACTGGACGGGCGGCTGAGCAGCGGCACGCGGCTGCCGGCCAGCCGGGACCTGGCCGCGATGCTGGCGCTGTCACGCAACAGCGTGGTGCGTGCCTATGACCAGCTGTATGCCGAGGGGTACATTGAAAGCCGGGTAGGTGACGGCACTTACGTCAGTCGCCTGCCGAAACTATCCACACAACTATCCACAGGGTTATCCCTGGGTTTATCAACAGGGTTATCCACATTTAACCCGAAAAATACTGAGTATTTATCCAGCAATAGACGCATCAGCGAGCCGTTGCAGCGTCTGAAAAATCATCATTTACCTCCGCCAAAAAGCGCTGCCCCGCGTGCTTTTCGCGTCGGCATCCCCGCGTTCGACCTGTTCCCGTTCGATGTCTGGGCCAAGCTGCAGGCGGGTTTCTGGCGTAATCCGTCACCAGCGCAGCTGGGCTACGGTGACCCGGCAGGTGAGCCTGCGTTGCGCGAGCTGATCGCGGCTTACCTGCGCCGTTCGCGCGGGCTGAGCTGCACGGCTGAGCAAATTGTGATCACCAGTGGCGCGCAGCAGGCCATCAGCCTTTGTGCACAGCTGCTGCTGCAGCCTGGCGACGGGGTGGCTGTGGAAAACCCAGGCTACCGCGCGGCCGGACACGCCTTTGCGCTGGTCGGTGGCAAGTTGCATGGCGTGGCGGTGGACGAAGATGGGATGGACTGTCGCCAGCTCGCGCAGCTTGAAGATTGCCGGCTGGCCTATGTCACGCCGGCCCACCAGTATCCGACCGGGGTCACCATGAGTCTGGCGCGCCGTCTTCAGTTGCTGGCATGGGCCGAGCAAAGCGATGGCTGGATTATCGAAGACGACTACGATGGCGAGTACCGTTACAGCGGCGCTCCCTTGGCCCCGCTGGCGGCTCTCGACCGACATGGGCGTGTTTTATATGTTGGCACCTTCGGCAAGATCGCCTTCCCGGCGTTGCGACTGGGCTATCTGGTGTTGCCGCCGCGCCTGGTGCAGGCATTCAGCCAGGGCAAAGCGCTGGCGGTGCGGCATTCGGAGGTCAGCAGCCAGTGCGTAATGGCCGAGTTCATGGCCAGGGGGCACTTCCAGCGGCATATCCGCCGTATGCGCAAGGCGGCGTTGAGCCGGCGCAATGTGCTCAAGGCGGGTTGGCCTGAGGATATTCCGGGGTTGGGCGGCATGCCGGAAGTGGCGGCCGGGCTACATGTAAAGGTTGATGTGGATAACTTTGCGCGGGAGCAGGAGTTGGTGGCCCAGGCGGAAGCGATGGGGGTGGAGGTGACGCCGCTGAGCAATTTCTGGTTGGCGAACAGCGATGTGCCTGTGGATAAGCGCGCGGGGCTGGTGCTCGGGTTTGCCGCGGTACCGGAGGGGGAAATTGCCGAGGCCATGATGAAATTGCGCAAGGCTTGGCGGCCTCTTCGCGGGTGAACCCGCTCCCACAAGATCCTGTTGGAGCGGGTTCACCCGCGAAGAATCCAACTCAGGTCCCGGATTTGATCCGCGTCCAAGCCCGAGTCCTGGCCCGCTCTGCATCCCGCGCCAAAGGCTTGAGGGTATAAAGCTTGGCCATCGCCTCTGCCGTCGGATACAGGTTGGGGTTGTTGCGAATCGCCGGGCTCACCTTGTCGGTCGCATCCTTGTTGGGGTTCGGATACCCGACAAAGTCGCTGATCGGCGCAATCACCTCGGGCCGCAGCAGGTAATTGATGAATTCATGGGCATCTTCCGGGTTGGCCGCGTTCTTCGGAATCGCCAGCATGTCGAACCAGATCGGTGCACCTTCCTTTGGCAGGCGCATATCGACTACCACGCCATTCTTGGCTTCGCGGGCACGGTTGGCGGCCTGGGAGAAGCTGCCGCTGTAGCCCACCGCTACACAAATATCGCCATTGGCGATGTCTGCCATGTACTTGGAAGAGTGGAAGTAGGTGATATGCGGGCGAATCTTCAGCATCAACGCCTCGGCTTGCTTGTAGTCTGCCGGTTTGTCGCTGTTGGGCGGCAAGCCCAGGTACTGCAAAGCCAGTGGCAGAATCTCCGAGGGTGAGTCGAGCAGTGCCACACCGCATTGCTTGAGCTTGGCGATGTTCTCTTCCTTGAAGATCAGGTCCCAGCTGTCCACCGGGGCGTTGTCGCCGAGCGCAGCCTTGACCTTGGCCGGGTTGAAGCCGATCAGCACGGTGCCATACATGTAGGGCACCGCAAATTTGTTGCCGGGGTCGTTGGCCTCGATCAGCTTCATCAGTGCCGGGTCCAGGTGTTGCCAGTTGGGCAGCTTGCTGCGGTCCAGCGGCTGGAACACCCCGGCTTCGATCTGCTTGGCCAGGAACACGTTGGACGGCACCACCACGTCATAACCGGAGTTGCCGGTCAGCAGCTTGGCTTCCAGCGCTTCGTTGGTGTCGAAGATGTCGTACACCAGCTTGACGCCGCTGTCCTTCTTGAAGTCGGTCAAGGTCTGCGGGGTGATGTAATCGAACCAGTTATATACACGCAGGGTGCGCTGCTCGGCCTGAGCGTGCAGGGCACCGGTGAACAGGGTGGCAGCGATGAACGGGGTGAGCAGACGCTTGAGTCGGACCATTACCGGGCTCCTGGCTGGGCGCGCTGGAAACCGTCCAGCACATTGACCGCGTTGATACCGATTTCTTCCACAGCGTAGCCGCCTTCCATCACGAACAGGGTCGGCTTGCCGAGCTCGGCGATGCGCTTGCCCATTTCCAGGTAGTCCGGGCTGTCCAGCTTGAATTGCGAGATCGGGTCGTCCTTGAAGGTGTCCACGCCCAGCGAGATCACCAGCACGTCGGCGTCATAGCTGGCGATGCGTTGGCAGGCTTGCTCCAGCGCAGCGCTCCAGGCCGCCCAGTCGCTGCCAGCGGGCAAGGGGTAGTTGATGTTGAAACCTTCGCCGGCGCCTTCGCCTGTCTCGTCGGCGTAGCCCAGGAAAAACGGGAACTCGGCCTGCGGGTCGCCATGGATCGAGGCGAAAAACACGTCGTTGCGCTGGTAGAAGATGTCTTGGGTGCCGTTGCCGTGGTGATAGTCGACGTCGAGGATGGCGACCTTGTTCCGGCCCTGGTCGAGGAAGGCCTGGGCGGCGATGGCGGCGTTGTTCAGGTAGCAGTAGCCGCCCATGACTTCGCCAGCGGCGTGGTGCCCTGGCGGGCGGCACAGGGCGAAGGCCGAATGCGCGCCTTGCTCGATGGCCGCCTGGGCAGTGAGGGCTACCTGAGCAGCGCTGTAGGCGGCCCGCCAGGTACCGGCGGTGATCGGCGCGCCGGCATCGAAGCTGTAATAGCCCAGTTCACCGTGCAGGCCGGTAGGTTTTACCTGGCGCAGGGTGCGTGCTGGCCAGGTGAACGGCAACAGGTCGCCCTCGTGGCCGAGTGCGGCCCAGCGTGCCCAGGCGCCTTCGAAGAAGTCCAGATAATCTGCGCTGTGGACCCGCAACAAGGGCGAGCGGCCAAAGTCGGTGGGGCCCTGGATATCACCAAGGTTGCGCTGTTTCACCTGCTCCAGCACATGGTCGGCGCGCGAAGGCATTTCGAAGCAGGGCATCAGCTTGCCGTCGATCAGCTCGCAGCGGCCGTGGTGCAGGCGATGGTCATCGGAATAGATCGTCAGCATTGTTGTTCTCCGGTGGGTACTGGCGTGGGCCCATTGTCATGTGCCGGTCAGTTATGGAGAACGACGCAAACGGCCAAAAGGGGATCGATGTGGCCAAGCGCTGTGGCCGGATTGTTGTTGAACTGTACTGGCCCCTTCGCGGGTGAACCCGCTCCCACACGGTTTGGTGCCGCACCCAAGGCTGGTGCAATACCTGTGGGAGCGGGTTCACCCGCGAAGGGGCGGGACAGGTCAACCGCGGAAGTGGCTGGGTGCCACACCACTCCAGCGCTGGAAGGCATGCCGGAAACTGGCCGTCTCGCTGAACCCCAAAGTCTCGGCAATCCGGTAGATCGGCATCTGCTCATCGGCCAGCAACTGCTTGGCCCGCTCGAACCTCAGTTCATCCAGCAGCTGTTGATAACTGCTGCCCAATGCCTGCAAATGCCGCCGCAGCGTGCGGGAAGAACAATTCATCTGCCGCGCCAACCCTTCCAGCCCAGGTGCGGCGTCCAGTTGCTGCGCCAGCAATTGACGAATACGCCCCAGCCAGGCCTGGCGGCCGGTGAACTCAAGGTTCAGCCGCCGGCAACGTTCGCTCATGGCCTTGTGGGTAATCGGGTCGGCCAGTGGCAGCGGCATGTCCAGCCAGCGCCGCTCGAAGGCGAAGGCATTGTCCTCTGCGTCGAAACCGATCGCGCACTGGAATGCACCGTCATAAAGCGCGTGGTAGCCGGGCCGGGCGTGTTCGAAACGCGCACCCAGCAGCGGCAGCGGGCAGCCAAGCAGGTCGTCGCAGATGATTTTCAGCGACACCAGGCAGAATTCGGCGTTGAAAGCGCCAAGCGCTGCGCTGTCGTGGTAATCGCTGGCGCTGAACCAGACGCGCTGGCCATCGTCGAGCAAGCGCAGCTTGAAAACTGTTCCCAGCAGTGCCGGATACTGCAGCGCCAGGCGCAGGGCGTCACCCAAAGTGGCACTGGAGAGCAGGGCGTAACCGAGCATGCCATAGCACGACACATGCATGCGCCGACCCAGCTCCAGGCCGATGTCCTCGCGCCGGGCCACGGCGTTGGCGCACACCTGCAGCTCTTGCTGGGTGGTGATGCGCGCATCGGCGTGGCCAAGGTCTGCCGGGCCGATGCCGCTGCCGGCCAGCAGCGCCGAAGCTTCGCAACCGTCTGCCTGGAAGACGTTGAGGATCAGCGAAACTGCGTTGAGTGTGGTCAGGTGGCTGTGCAGCATGCTGGGTAATCCCGTTGGACTGGGATGCATTATGGAGCAAGTTGTGTGCCGATACCCGGGGCTGGCAAGCGGCCACAAATTCATCAGGCAAAAAAAGGCCCGAGGCATAGGCTCGGGCCTTGAAAGGTTGAGAGGTGTCTAGTCCCTTAACCTGGTGAGACTGTTTGCAGCAGCCTGGTTACGCCTTCAGCGGAACCAGACGTGGAGCGATCATGTTTTCCGGACGCAGGATGTCGTTGAGCATCGCTTCGTCCAGCAGCTGTTCCTCGCGCACCAGTTCCAGCACGCCGCGGCCGGTTTCCAGGGCGACACGGGCGATACGGGTGGCGTTTTCGTAGCCGATGTACGGGTTCAGGGCGGTGACCAGGCCGATCGAGTGCTCGACCAGTTCACGGCAGCGCTGTTCGTTGGCAGTGATGCCGACGATGCAGTGCTCGCGCAGCATGTCCATGGCGCGTTGCAGCAGGCGGATCGAGTCGAAGATCTTGTAGGCGATCAGCGGCTCCATCACGTTCAGCTGCAGCTGGCCACCCTCGGCGGCGACGGTCAGGGCCAGGTCGTTGCCCATGATGGCGAAGGCCACCTGGTTGACGGCTTCCGGAATAACCGGGTTGACCTTGCCTGGCATGATCGAGCTGCCTGGCTGACGCGCTGGCAGGTTGATCTCGTTGATGCCGGTGCGCGGGCCGCTGGACAGCAGGCGCAGGTCGTTGCAGATCTTCGACAGCTTGACCGCGGTACGCTTGAGCATGCCGGAGAACAGCACGAAAGCGCCCATGTCGGAGGTGGCTTCGATCAGGTCGGCAGCCGGTACCAGCGGCTGGCCGCTGATGAGTGCCAAGCGCTGTACGGCGAGCATCTGGTAACCCGGGTCGGCGTTGATACCGGTACCGATGGCAGTACCACCCAGGTTGATTTCGGTCAGCAGCTCAGGCGCCAGCGAACGCAGACGGTTGAGGTCTTCGGTCATGGTGGTGGCGAAGGCGCGGAATTCCTGGCCCAGGGTCATCGGCACGGCGTCCTGCAGCTGGGTACGGCCCATCTTCAGTACGTGGTCGAATTCCTTACCCTTGGCAGCGAAGGCCTGGATCAGGCTGTCGAGGCTGGCCAGCAGGGCGTCATGGCCCAGCAGCAGGCCCAGGCGGATGGCCGTCGGGTAGGCGTCGTTGGTCGACTGTGCCATGTTCACATCGTTGTTCGGGTGCAAGTACTGGTACTCACCCTTCTGGTGGCCCATGGCCTCCAGCGCGATGTTGGCGATGACTTCGTTGGCGTTCATGTTGGTGGAAGTACCGGCACCACCCTGGATCATGTCGACCACGAACTGCTCGTGATAGTCGCCTTTGATCAGTCGCCCGCAAGCAGCGCTGATGGCAGCATGCTTGGCATCGCTCAAGTGCCCCAGCTCTCGGTTGGCATCAGCAGCAGCCTGCTTGACCATCGCCAGGCCGACTACCAGTTTCGGGTAGTGCGACAGCGGAACGCCGGAGAGGTGGAAGTTGTTGGCAGCGCGCAGGGTCTGGATGCCGTAGTAGGCATCGGCAGGAACTTCAAGGGTACCCAACAGATCTTTTTCGACGCGGAACGATGCAGCGGAAGACATGATGTATATCATCTCGATTTTGACCCGGCACATGCCGGAATGGCGCTAATCCTAGGCCTTAAGGTGATTTTGCGGCCAATGCTGTTGCACGCTAACCTATGCGTAAACGGCATACTGTTTCATGTGACGCCAATTGACATTCGAGCGTGTTCCATTTTGGTGCATGCCAGGAGATGTGCTTCGTGAACCTTGAAAGCAAATGGCTGGAAGACTTCAGCGCGCTGGCTGCCACCCGCAGTTTTTCCCAGGCGGCAGAGCGGCGTTTCGTGACCCAGCCGGCCTTCAGCCGGCGCATTCGCAGCCTTGAAGCAGCCTTGGGCCTGCAACTGGTCAATCGTTCCCGCACACCGATCGAACTGACTGAGGCCGGCCAGCTGTTTCTCGTCACTGCGCGTACCGTTGTCGACCAGTTGAGCGAAATTCTCCGTCATTTGCACCATCTGGAAGGCGGGCAGGGCGAGGTAGTGCAAGTAGCAGCCGCTCACTCCCTGGCATCGGGCTTTTTCCCGCGCTGGGTCGCCCAGTTGCGCAACGATGGGTTGAACATTGCCACGCGCCTGGTTGCGACTAACGTCGGGGATGCCGTGCATGCATTGCGCGAAGGTGGCTGCGACCTGATGCTGGCTTTCTATGATCCCGACGCCGCCCTGCAGATGGACGCCGAGATCTTCCCTTCGTTACACATGGGCACCACTGAAATGTTGCCGGTGTGCACGCCGGATGCCGACGGCAAGCCCATGTTCGATCTTGAAGGCGATGCCAGCGTGCCGCTGCTGGCCTACAGCGCCGGCGCGTTCCTCGGGCGTTCGGTGAGCTTGCTGCTGCGCCAGCGCAACCTGCGCTATACCACCGTCTACGAGACGGCGATGGCCGACAGCCTCAAGAGTATGGCGCTGGAAGGAATGGGCATCGCCTGGGTGCCGCGCCTGTCGATGCGGGGCGAACTGCAGCGCGGGGAATTGGTTATCTGCGGGGGGAGCCAGTGGCACGTGCCATTGGAAATCCGCCTGTACCGCTGTGCACTCGTGCGCAAGGCGAATGTGCGCCTGTTGTGGCGCAAGCTGGAGTCGGCCGGCAACCCGGGCGAGGTATCAGTTTGAGGGGGCGAATTTTCTGAAGCAGCCGGGTTGGTGAGCAGCAGGAAAAGTTGTCCCGCGAGACAGCTTGCCCTTTGATCCGGCATGTGCTTGTGGGGGTGGGCGGCCCGCCTTTAAATACGCTACAATCCCGCGCCTTCGGCCGACCTGGTCGATTCAGAATCCGTATGACAAGCCACGCCGGCCCACCTGCGTGGCTTGTTGCTTTTAGCGCGCCCGAAGGCGCTTGCAGGAGAGGCTCGACGATGAGTGCACTGGTTGGCGTGATCATGGGCTCCAAGTCCGATTGGTCCACCCTTAGCCACACCGCCGATATGCTGGAAAAACTCGGCATTCCCTACGAAGTGAAGGTGGTTTCCGCCCACCGCACCCCGGACTTGCTGTTCCAGTATGCCGAGGAGGCCGAAGGCCGTGGTATCGAGGTGATCATCGCCGGTGCCGGTGGCGCAGCCCACTTGCCAGGCATGTGCGCCGCCAAGACTCACCTCCCGGTGCTGGGTGTGCCGGTGCAATCGTCGATGCTGTCGGGTGTCGATTCGCTGCTGTCGATCGTGCAGATGCCAGCCGGCGTGCCGGTAGCCACCCTGGCCATCGGC
>NZ_JABMCW010000111.1:0-16079 GCF_013179705.1 Pseudomonas sp. CM25
CTCACCTAGAAGATTAGGCCAAAGCCGGCCGACCCACCCGTTGCGATGCAAGTGGTCGACTGCCAGGCGGTCGAGCACCTTGGCCCTGCGCTCGTGCACCAGTTCCTCGAAGTCGGCGAATGTGCAGAAGTGGATGTTCGGCGTGTTGTACCAGGTATACGGCATGAAGTCCGACACCGGCATGCGGCCTTTGGTCGCCAGGTACCAACGGCAGCGCCAGTGGCCGAAGTTGGGGAAAGTGATGATGCACTGACGGCCCACACGCAGCATCTCGTCGAGGATGCGGTCAGGGTACTCCACGGCCTGCAGGGCCTGGGTCATGATCACCACGTCGAAACTGTTGCTGGCGAAGTTGCCCAGGCCTTTGTCCAGGTCCTGCTCGATGACGTTGACACCCTTGGCCACGCACGCGGCAATGTTGTCGGCGTCGATCTCCAGGCCATAGCCGGTGACCTGCTTGCGGTCACGCAGCGAGGCCAGCAGTTCGCCGCTGCCGCAGCCCAGGTCGAGTACCCGGCTGCCGGCGGGGATCCAGTCGTGGATGATTTCCAGATCGGCTCTCATGCTGTCCTCAGATGGCAATGCGGTTCATGTAGTTCGAGAAACCCTGCATGTAGCGAGGTGTGGGGATCAGGAAGGCATCGTGCCCATAGGGCGAGTCGATCTCCAGGTAGCAGACGTTCTTGCGTGCGGCCATCAATGCGTCGACGATCTCGCGTGAGCGCGCCGGGGAGAAGCGCCAGTCGGTGGTGAACGACATGATGCAGTAGTCCGCCTTGACGTGGGCCAGCGTGGCAGCCAGGTCGCCGCCCTGGGCAGCTGCCGGGTCGAAGTAGTCCAGCGCCTTGGTCATCAGCAGGTAGGTGTTGGCGTCGAAACGCCCGGAAAACTCCTCGCCCTGGTAGCGCAGATAGCTTTCGACCTGGAACTCGACGCTGTGGAAGTCGTAGTTGAGCTTGTCGCTCTTCAGCTCACGGCCGAATTTTTCACCCATCGAGTCGTCGGACAGGTAGGTGATATGGCCGACCATGCGCGCCAGCATCAGCCCGCGCTTGGGGATCACACCCTGGTCCTGGAATGAACCACCGTGGAATTCGGGGTCGGTAAGAATGGCCTGGCGCGCTACTTCGTTGAAGGCGATGTTCTGTGCCGACAGCTTGGGCGCCGAAGCGATGTCGATGCAGTGGCGCACGCGGTCGGGGTAGCTGATGGTCCATTGCAGCGCCTGCATGCCGCCCAGGCTGCCGCCGACGATGGCGGCCCATTGCTGGATGCCAAGGCGCTCGCCCAGGCGTACCTGGCTGTGCACCCAGTCTTCCACGGTCAGTACCGGGAAGTCGGCGCCATACGGTTTGCCGGTGGCAGGGTTGGTGCTGCTGGGGCCGGTACTGCCATTGCAGCCGCCGAGGTTGTTCAGGCTGACCACGAAGAACCGGTTGGTGTCGATGGGCTTGCCGGGGCCGATGCAGCTGTCCCACCAGCCCGGCTTGCGGTCGGTGGCGGCGTGATAGCCAGCGGCATGGTGGTGGCCGGACAGGGCATGGCAGATCAGCACGGCGTTGCTCGCGCTGGCGTTCAGGGTGCCATAGGTCTCGTAGACCAGTTCATAACTGGCCAGCGAACGGCCACAGGCCAGGGCCAGCGGTTCATCGAACCGGGCGGTTTGCGGTACTACCAGACCGACGGAATCTTCGGGAAAGACAGTGGACATCGACCCTGCTCACGCTTGACGGAGGCGTAAGTCTAAAGAGCGCTACCCCCAGCGGCAAGCGAAGGCTTGCGCCGGGGGCAACCAAGGTCAGTTGAGGCTCAGATCATGCGCCACAGTTCTTGTGGCATGCCGGCGTAGGCAGCCAGCGGGGGCATGACGAACGACTGGATCACCTGGATAGCCAGGAAGGCGAAAATCGGCGAAATATCCATGCCACCCAGGTTGGGCACGATGCGGCGGAACGGCGCCAGCACCGGCTCGCTGATCTGGTAGGCCAGCTCGGCCGCGGGGTTGTGGCTGTTGGGGGCAACCCACGAAACGATCACCATGACGATCATCGCTACCCAGAAAATCTTCAGGAACAGCGAGGTGATGCCGATGATCGCCCACATCAGCAGGTGCAGCACGTCGCCGAAGGTGCCGTAGGTAACCATCAGCACAAAGCCCATCAACAGGGCCTGGATGATGATCGCCAGCAGCAGCGACGAGGTGTCCAGACCGGCGACACTCGGGATGACACGGCGGATCGGCTTGAGCAGAGGCTGTGTGGCGCGGACGGCGAACTGGCACAGGGGGTTGTAGAAGTTGGCCTTGACCAGTTGCAGGACGAAGCGCAGCAGAACGATCACCAGGTACAGGCTGACCAGGGTTTGCACCACGAAGATCGCGGCGCCGGACAGTGCATTCATTTAAAGCTCCTTATTTGCCCAGTTGCTCGGCCAGCTCGGCGGAACGTGTGGCCGCAGCCTGCAGCGCCTGCTCGACGATGGCTTCGAAGCCGCTGGCCTGGAACGACTTGATCGCCGCTTCGGTGGTGCCGGCAGGCGAGGTCACACGGCGGCGCAGTTCGGCGGCATCGACGTCGCTGGCTACCGCCATGCGGGCGGCGCCCAGGGCCGTCTGCAAGGTCAGCTGGGACGCGGTTTCGCGCGGCAGGCCCAGCTTTTCGCCCGCTGCCGTCATGGCCTCGATCAACAGGAAGAAGTACGCCGGGCCGCTGCCGGAGACGGCGGTCACGGCGTCCAGCTGCTGTTCCTGCTGCAACCACAGGGCAGTGCCGACGGCTGACAGCAGTTGTTCGGCCTGTTGGCGTTGTGCTTCGGACACTTCGGCGGTGGCATACAGGCCGCTGACACCCTGGCGCAGCAGTGCCGGGGTGTTGGGCATGCAGCGCACCACCGGGCGAGCGCCTACCCAGCTTTGCAGGCTGGCGCAGGTGATGCCTGCGGCGATGGAAACGATCAGCTGGCCGTCCTGCAGGTGGGGTTGCAAGGCTTGGCACACGGCTTTCATGACCTGCGGCTTGACCGCGAGCACGATCACGTCGGCACCGTCGATGGCCTGGGCGTTGTCCTCGAAGGTTGCAATGCCGTGTTCGGCCTGGATGCGGGTGCGGGTGTCGGCGCCCGGGTCGCTGGCGCGGATATGCGAGGCGTCCAGGCCCTGGGCACGCAGACCACCGATCAGGCTGGCGGCCATGTTGCCGGCGCCGATAAAGGCTATACGGGTCTTGCTCATGTCAGGTCCTTTTGGAAAAGAGTGAGTTAAGCATGGAGTCAGGCGTGGTTGCTGTAGTCGCGGGCACCGAACAGGGCGGTGCCGATCCGTACCCAGGTTGCGCCCTGTGCGATGGCGGCTTCCAGGTCGTGGCTCATGCCCATGGACAGGGTGTCCAGGCCAAGCCCAAGTTCTTCCTGCAGTTGGCGCAGGCTGGCGAAGGCGCGCTCCTGAGCTGCACGGTCATCGGTGGGCTCGGGAATGGCCATCAGGCCGCGCAGATGCAGGTTGGGCAGCGCAGCCACCGCCTTGGCCAAGGCTGGCAGGTCGGCGGGGGCGCAGCCGGACTTGCTGTCTTCGCCACTGACATTCACCTGCAGGCAGATATTCAGCGGCGCCAGCCCGGCAGGGCGCTGCTCCGACAGGCGTTGGGCGATTTTCTGGCGGTCCACGGAATGTACCCAGTCGAAATGCTCGGCAATGGCTTTGGTCTTGTTCGACTGAATGGGGCCGATGAAGTGCCAGATCAAGGGTAGGTCTCTGAGTTCCTGCTGCTTTGTCAGCGCTTCCTGTAGGTAGTTTTCACCGAAGTCGCGTACGCCAGCGGCGTGGACCTCACGGATGGCGCTGGCGGGCTTGGTCTTGCTCACGGCCAGCAACTGGACGCTGGTCGGCTCACGCCCGGCAGCCTGGGCAGCACTGGCGATGCGGGCGGAAATCGCGGAAAGGTTGTCTGCTAGGGTGGACATGGATCGATGCCGGCAGCTGTAGGGTCTGCCGCATTCTACCTACTTGAAGGCCGTTGGGGAGTCTCATGGATGTGACCGACCTATTGGCCCGGGCCCTGGACGCAGGGGCTTCGGACCTGCACCTGGCAGCGGGCCAGATACCGATGCTGCGCCTGGATGGCGAGTTACGGCGCATGGCGCTACCACCCTTGGGCCAGGCTGCGCTGATCGACGCCATGGCCGCGGTGCTGGATGAAGACCAGAGCCGGCAGTGGGGCCAAGGCGATGAACTGGACCTGGCGCTGGAACTGCCCGGACTCGGGCGCTTCCGGCTCAACCTGTTTCGCCAGTTGAACGGCGCTGGGGTTACCTGGCGCCTGATCCCGGGGTGCATTGCCACGGTGGATGAGCTCGACCTCGCTGATGTGTTTCAAGCTGTTGCGCAATGCCGTGATGGCTTGATTCTCGTGGGTGGGCCGACTGGCAGCGGCAAGTCCAGCACCCTGGCGACGGTAATTGATCAGCTGAACCGGGATCGGGCGCTGCATATCATCACCCTGGAAGACCCGGTCGAGGTTATCCACAGCAGCCAGCGTAGCCTGATCAACCAGCGCGAGATCGGCCGCCATTGCAGCAGCTTTGCCCAGGGGTTGCGCAGTGCGCTGCGCCAGGACCCGGACGTGATCATGATTGGTGAGCTGCGAGACCTGGAAACCATTCGCCTGGCGCTGCGGGCCGCCGAGACGGGGCACCTGGTGCTGGCGACCGTACACACACGGTCAGCAATGAGCAGCATTGACCGGTTGGTTGAGGTCTTTGCTGCCGAGGAGAAGCCGTTGGTGCGGGCAATGCTGGCCGAGTCGTTGCGCTTGGTGGTGGCGCAGGTGCTGGTCAAGCGTGCAGATGGTGGGCGGGTTGCCGCGCGGGAGGTGCTGGTGGCGACACCGGCGGTGCGCAACCTGGTCAGGGAAGGGCGGATGGCGCAGTTGTGTTCGGTGATGCAGGCGGGTGGGGCGCAGGGGATGCGGACGATGGAGGGGGCTTTGCGGAGGCTGAAAGAGAAAGGGTTGATCAGGGACTGGTAGTGTTTGTGCCAGCCTCTTCAAGGGTTTACCCGCGAAGAGGCCGCACCTGTCAACGCTTGGCCAGGCTCAGCTGCTGCTGTTCTTTCGGCAGCACCCGCTTGGCCACTACGTAATGCTTCTGCCAGTAAGGCTTGCTCAGGTTGTCGATGCTCACCCGCTTGCCACGCCGCGGGGCGTGAATAAAGCGATCGTTGCCCAGGTAGATGGCAACGTGGTTTACCCGGCGGCTTTTGATGTTGAAGAAAATCAGGTCGCCGGGCTTCAGGTCACCTTTGGCTACCTTGACGCCGTGGCCCTGGGCCATGGCGTTGGAGGTGCGCGGCAGGTCGACGTCAGCGACATCGTTGAAGGCGTACTTCACCAGGCCACTGCAATCGAAGCCTTTTTTCGGGCTGCTGCCACCCCAGACGTAGGGGGTGCCGAGTACGTTCACCGCACGGCTGAGCACGTCGCTGCTCTGCTTCGGCGACATGGCGGCGACCGGCATGCTGCGGCTGCTGCTGGCGGCGTTGCCAGGCCGGGCGCGCAGCGCGGTCTGCTTGACCGGTGCGTGTTTCACCGAGGCATTGGTGGTGTAGCCGGTGAAACCATTGGGAAGACGTTGCTCACGATTGGTGGCGTGGGCTGCCAGGGGCAATAATAGGCAGAGGGTCAGCCATGTCTTGAGTAAAGGCGGCATAGATGAAGCTCTTATGAATAGTTATGTGTTGGGCGCGCAACTTTATAACAGCTTTTTGATCAATCTTTGATCCGTTGGTCGATTCAACGGCTGCCATACGTCGGCCTGCGATCAAAAAGTCACATTTTTTCTTAGAAAATTTTCAGATAACCCAAAGGGGCTATGAATGAACAGTTATCAACAGGGGGCGCCCTTTCACGACACGCACAGCAAGGTCATTGGCTACCTGCTGTGGATTTTCGGCTTCACCGGCTCGCATCGCTTCTACTACGGCAAGCCGATAACCGGGACCATCTGGTTCTTCACCTTCGGCCTGCTGGGTATCGGCTGGCTGATCGACCTGTTCCTGATCCCGTCCATGGACCGTGAGGCTGACCTGAGGTTCCAGTCCGGGCGCATCGACTACAACATCGCCTGGATCCTGCTGACCTTCCTCGGGATTTTTGGCCTGCACCGGCTGTATCTGGGGAAGTGGGTGACCGCGATCATCTACTTCTTCACCGGCGGCCTGTTCCTGGTGGGCGTGCTGTATGACTTCTGGACGCTGAACAGCCAGGTTTCCGAAAGGAACGCCGGGCGGGGATGAGGGCTTCATGACGTGACAGGGGGCGCAAAGCGCCCCCTGTGTGCAGGTTACTGGCGGGTCTGGCGCTGTTGCAGCAAGAGGTTGCTGAAGCCTGCTCCGGCCAGCTGTTTCTGCGCGCCGGTCAGCTGTTCACGGTTGCTGAACGGCCCGACAAGCACGCGGTACCAGGTTTCATCCTTGACCGTGCCCGACTCCACCTTCACCGACTGCCCAAGCAGGATGATCTGCGCGCGCACTTTGTCGGCGTCCGCCTGTTTGCGGAACGAGCCGGCCTGCAGGAAGAACTGGGTAGTCGCCGCCGGCTTGATCACCGGTGGTGCCGGTGGCGGGGTTTGGCCCAGCAGTGCCGCCTGCGCCCTTGCAGTGTCGATCTTCGCCGCTTCTGCCTGTGTCACCGGGGTTACCGGCTGGGCTGGCACGGGTGGCGTTTTCTCGGGCACCGCCTCGGGCGGTACGATTACCTCGGACTCCGGCAGCAGGGTATAGAAGTCGTACTTCGGCTTCACCGGCTGTTGCGGGGTGGCCTGCCCTGGCTTGCTGGCTTCGGCCACTTTCTCCGGCTTCTGCTGCTCGGGCTTGGCGCGCTTGATGTCGTCGCCACCGGGCTCGAGCTTCATCAGGAATACGATGAACGCGCCTACGGTCAGGCCGACCGCCAGCCATACCCAGCCTGGGATGGGCTGTTTGGCCGGCGCCGTCTGGCGGCTGGCGCCGCGTTTTGGGGCAGGTTTTTTCTTGGCAGCCAACTTACATGCGCTCCAGGGTTTCCAGGCCGAGCAGTTCCAGACCTTGTTTGAGGGTGCGGCCAGTCAGGGCCGCCAGGCGCAGGCGGCTCTGCTGCTGCTGCGGGGTTTCGGCGGCGAGGATCGGGCAGTTCTCGTAGAAGCTGGAGAACAGCCCGGCCAGGTCGTACAGGTAGCTGCACAGGACGTGCGGGGTGCCTTTTTCGGCGACGCTGTTCAGGACCTCGCCGAACTGCGCCAGGCGCGCGGCCAGGTCCTGCTCGTGCGGGGCCTGCAGCACGATGCTGCCGTCGACTTCGTCAAAGCCCTTGCCCAGCTTGCGGAACACACCGGCTACGCGGGTGTAGGCGTACAGCAGGTAAGGGGCGGTGTTGCCTTCGAAGTTGAGCATCAGCTCGAAGTTGAAGCTGTAGTCGCTGGTGCGGTGCTTGGACAGGTCGGCGTATTTCACTGCGCCGATGCCCACCACTTCGCCGATGTGGCGCAGGTCTTCGTCGGCCAGGCTCGGGTTCTTTTCCTTGACCAGCGCGTAGGCGCGCTCCTTGGCCTCGGTGAGCAGGTCGATCAGCTTCACGGTGCCGCCGTCACGGGTCTTGAACGGGCGGCCGTCGGCGCCGTTCATGGTGCCGAAGCCCATGTGCTCCATCTGCATCGGGTGGCCGACAAAGCCTGCGCGGCGCGCCACTTCGAACACCTGGTTGAAGTGCAGGGCCTGGCGCTGGTCGACGAAGTACAGGGCGCGGTCAGCCTTGAGCACGTTGCTGCGGTAGCGTACGGCTGCCAGGTCGGTGGTGGCGTACAGGTAGCCGCCGTCGGCCTTCTGCACGATCACCGGCAGGGGCTCGCCTTCGCTGTTCTTGAACTCGTCGAGGAACACGCACTGGGCGCCTTGGTCCTCGACCAGCAGGCCTTTGGCCTTGAGGTCGGCAATCACATTGGCCAGGTCGTCGTTGTAGGCGCTTTCGCCCATCACGTCGGCCATGGTCAGTTTGACGTTGAGCAGCTCGTAGGTCTTCTGGCAGTGCGACAGCGAGATGTCCTTGAAACGCGTCCACAGGGCCAGGCACTCCGGGTCGCCGGCTTGCAGCTTGACCACCAGGCCGCGCGCGCGGGTGGCGAACTCTTCGGACTCGTCGAAGCGCTTCTTGGCGGCGCGGTAGAAGTTTTCCAGGTCCGACAGCTCGTCGCTGGTGATCGGGTTTTCCTGCAGGTAGGCCATCAGCATGCCGAACTGGGTACCCCAGTCGCCCACGTGGTTCTGGCGGATCACGTTGTCGCCGAGAAACTCGAGCACCCGCGCCACACTGTCACCGATGATGGTCGAGCGCAGGTGGCCAACGTGCATTTCCTTGGCCAGGTTGGGTGCCGACATGTCGATCACCACCTTTTGCACAGGGCCGGCCTTGCGCGCGCCCAGGTGGGCATCGGCCAGGGCGGCATCCAGGCGGCTGGCCAGGGCGTCGGTGTTCTGGAAGAAGTTCAGGAAGCCGGGGCCGGCGATTTCCACCTTGCTGATGTCGGCGCTGGCCGGCAGTGCGTTGATCAGTTTTTCGGCGAGGTCGCGTGGCTTCATGCCGGCCGGCTTGGCCAGCATCATGGCGATGTTGCTGGCGAAATCGCCGTGGGTCTTGTCCCGGGCGTTTTCCACCTGGATCGCCGGCGACAGCCCGTCAGGCAGCACACCGTCGTTGACGAGTTGGGTGAGGGCTTGCTGGATCAGCTGGCGAATGGTGTCTTTCATGGGGATCTCTTTTCGACCGCAAGCGCGGTGAGCGCCTGGATGCGCAGGTGGAAAAACTGGGCATTATCCGTGGCTGGGAGCGGGTTGCCAACCTTTGAGCTGCAAGCCGCAAGCTCAGTAGAGGTCGACCGGGTCGACATCCAGCGACCAACGTACCTGCCGCCCGCTCGGCAACTGCTCCAACACTAACAACCACGCGCTGATCAGTCGATGCAAAGGCGCCCGGGTGTTGGCCTGTATCAATAGTTGCGCGCGGAAGCGCCCGGCGCGCCGTTCCATGGGGGCGGGCACCGGCCCCAGCAGCTCGACGCCCGGCAGGCGCTGTTCGGCCACCAGGCGTTCGGCAGCGGCGCAAGCCTCGTCGAGGAAGCCTTCGGCTTGCCCCGGCTTGTGCGCTTCGGCGCGTAGCAAAGCCAGGTGGGAGTAGGGCGGCAGCCCTGCTGCCCGGCGTTCGTCCAGGGCCTGCTCGGCAAAGGCGAAATAGCCTTGTTCGGTAAGTTGTACCAGCAGCGGATGGTCGGACAGGTGGGTCTGGATGATGACCTTGCCGGGCTCTTCGGCACGCCCGGCACGTCCGGCCACCTGCACGATCAGCTGCGCCATGCGTTCGCTGGCGCGAAAATCGCCTGAGAACAGCCCGCCATCGGCATCGAGGATGGCCACCAGGGTTACCCGCGGAAAGTGGTGGCCCTTGGCAAGCATCTGGGTGCCAACCAGGATGCTTGGCTGGCCGCGCTGGATGGTGCTGAACAGGTTGTGCATGGCGTCCTTGCGCGAGGTGCTGTCGCGGTCCACCCGCAGGATCGGGTAGTCCGGGAACAGCACCTTCAGGCGTTCCTCGGCCCGCTCGGTGCCAGCGCCGACCGGGCGCAGGTCAACGTGGTTGCATTTCGGGCACTGGTGCGGCAGGCGTTCGTCGTAACCGCAGTGGTGGCAGCGCAGCACCGCAGAGCGCTGGTGCACGGTCATGCGCGCGTCGCAGCGCGGGCATTCGGACAACCAGCCGCAATCGTGGCACAGCAAGGTGGGGGCAAAACCGCGGCGGTTGAGGAACACCAGTACCTGCTGGCCGGCTTCCAGTGTCTGACGGATTGCCTGCTGCAGCGGGCCGCTGATGCCGCTGTCCAGTGGCAGGCTCTTCACATCCAGGCGCAGCATGCGCGGCGGGCGGGCGCCGCCTGCGCGCTGGTTCATGCGCAGCAGGCGGTAGCGGCCAGTAAGGGCGTTGTGCAGGGTTTCCAGGGACGGCGTGGCGGAGCCGAGCAGAATCGGGATGTTTTCCTGGTGAGCGCGTACCAGCGCCAGGTCGCGGGCGTGGTAGCGCAAGCCCTCCTGCTGTTTATAGGAGCCGTCGTGCTCTTCGTCGATGATGATCAGGCCAGGGTTCTTCATTGGCGTGAACAGGGCCGAGCGGGTGCCGATGATGATGTCTGCCTCGCCGTCCCGTGCGGCCAGCCAGGCGTCAAGGCGCTCGCGGTCGCTCACCGCTGAATGCACCAGGGCGATGCGGGCATTGAAACGCTGCTCGAAACGCGCCAGGGTCTGCGGGCCGAGGTTGATTTCGGGGATCAGCACCAGCGCCTGCTTGCCGGCTTCCAGGGTTTCGCGGATCAGTTGCAGGTACACCTCGGTCTTGCCGCTGCCGGTGACGCCGGCCAGCAGAAATGCGCCAAAGCCGCCGAAGCCTTCGCGCACGGCCTCGAAGGCGTCTTGCTGCTCTTCGTTGAGCGGCAGCTCGGGCTGGGCCAGCCAGTGTTCATGGCGTAGCGCTGGCAAGTGGCGGCGGACCTCTATCTGCACCAGCTCCTTGGCCAGCAGCAGGTCGAGGCTGTCCTTGTTCAGGTTGAGCTTGGCCAGCAGGCTGTGGGCCACGCCATGCGGGTGTTGGCCCAGGGTTTTCAGGGCATCGCGCTGGCGCGGCGCACGGGCAATGCGCGGGTCTTCCAGGCGGGCACCGGGTGCTATGTGCCAGAAGCGTTCCTGGCGCATCTCGGCGGCTTCGCCCTGGCGCAGCAACGTCGGCAAGGCCCAGCTCAGCGTGTCGCCCAGGCTGTGCTGGTAGTACTGGGCGGTCCACAGGCAAAGCTTGAACAATGCCGGTGGGATCGGCGACACCGGGTCGAGCAGGGCGCTGGCTGGCTTCAGCTTGTCGGCAGGTACTTCGCTTTGTGCGCAGACCTCCACCAGCACACCGATCATTTCGCGGCGGCCGAATGGCACGCGGATGCGCATGCCCGGGGTCAGGGCCTGGCGCGCCATGCTCGCCGGCGCCTTGTAGTCGAACAGGCGGCGCAACGGGGAGGGCAGGGCAAGGCGCAGGATGACGTCGGACACGCGAAAAGTCTCGGAGGGTATTACAGGACTGGCGAGCCTAGCAGACGACGGTCGGTGCAAGCGACAACTTGCGCTGGCGCTGTGCTCTGGTATTATTTGCCGCCTAATTACGTGCGGTATTCAACAATTGGTGTTGGGTGGCGGCACGCAGCTTGAGGAAGTGACCATGAAAGAAGGTATCCACCCGAACTACGAAGTAGTTGCAGTCACCTGCAGCTGCGGCAACAAGTTCGAAAGCCGTTCGACCCTGGGCAGCACCCTGTCGATCGACGTTTGCAACCTGTGCCACCCGTTCTATACCGGTAAGCAGAAAGTCCTGGACACCGGTGGTCGCGTACAGAAGTTCGCCGATCGCTTCGGTATGTTCGGTACCAAGAAGTAATCATGCGCATGGCGAACCCCTCGGGTTTCGCATTGCTGCAAAAAAAGGCGCCCCTTGTGGGCGCTTTTTTTATGGGCGTCATCTGGCATGTCCCGGCCCTGGCCTTCTGCCCGCTGCCGGAGCGGCCGCAGCAGGTGGCGGTGCGCCAGGTGGTGGATGGCGATACCGTGCGCCTGGTCGATGGCCGCAGCGTCCGGCTGATCGGCATCAATGCCCCGGAACTCGGCCGTAACGGGCGCAGCAGCGAACCCTATGCCGAGGCTGCCAAGCGTCGCCTCCAGGCCTTGGTCAAGGCCAGTGACGGGCGTGTCGGGCTGGTGCGGGGTGCTGAAGGCAAAGACAGATACGGCCGCACGCTGGCACATATCTACGGCCGCAATGGCGACAATCTGCAAGCACAGTTGCTCAGCGAGGGCTTGGGCTACCGCGTGGCGGTGGCGCCGAATGTGCGCCTCAGCTGCTGCCTGCAGCTTGCCGAGCAGGCAGCGCGCAAGGCCGGGGCCGGGATGTGGCGGCGTTCGCCGGTGGTACGTGCGAGTGATGTCAGACAATCAGGTTTCGCCCTGATCGGTGGCCGTATCGAAGGCATCGAGCGCAATCGCGGCGGCGTCTGGCTGACCCTGGGCAATAGCGTGGTGTTGCAGGTTCCCGCTCGTCTGCAGCGCAACTTCCCCGCCAGCTTCTTCGATAACCTCAAGGGACGCCAGGTCGAAGCGCGCGGTTGGGTGCTGGATCGTTCCCGCAAGGGCGGCCTCAAGCCCGGGCAGCGGCGCTGGGTGTTGCCATTGACCGATCCGAGCATGTTGGAGCGAACTTCAGGCTGAAAGATGTAGACATTTCGCTATGAGATTGTACACACTGTGAGCCGTATGCCCCCGTGGGTTATAGCGTAAAGTCGTAGCCTAAAGGCCTTGACACAAGTGACCGACCAGTCTTGTGACTCCCCGGCTCTTTGCGTATCCTCGGCGGTCCGTCAGAACAGTAAATAGCGGAATGCCCACCATGTCAGACCTGAAAACCGCCGCTCTCGAATACCACGCTCAACCTCGTCCGGGGAAACTGAGCGTCGAGCTTTCCAAGCCCACCGCCACCGCCCGTGACCTCGCCCTGGCCTACAGCCCAGGTGTTGCAGAGCCTGTGCGTGAAATCGGCCGTGATCCAGAGCTGGCTTACAAATACACCGGCAAAGGCAACCTGGTTGCGGTGATTTCCGATGGCACCGCCATCCTCGGTCTGGGCGACCTCGGCCCACTGGCTTCCAAGCCGGTCATGGAAGGCAAGGGTGTTCTGTTCAAGCGTTTTGCAGGTATCGATGTGTTCGACATCGAAGTCGAATCGGAAAGCCCGCAAGCCTTCATCGACACCGTACGCCGCATTTCGATCACCTTCGGTGGCATCAACCTCGAAGACATCAAGGCACCTGAGTGCTTTGAAATCGAGCGCACGCTGATTGAACAATGCGATATCCCGGTCTTCCACGATGACCAGCACGGCACCGCCATCGTCACTGCGGCCGGCATGATCAACGCCCTGGAAATCGCCGGCAAGAAGCTCGAAGAAGCGAAGATCGTTTGCCTGGGTGCCGGCGCTGCCGCCATCTCCTGCATGAAGCTGCTGGTGAGCATGGGCGCCAAGGTCGAAAACATCTACATGATCGACCGCAGCGGCGTGATCCACGCTGGCCGTGATGACCTGAACCAGTACAAGGCACAGTTCGCCCACGCTACCGACAAGCGTACCCTGGCTGACGCGCTCAACGGCGCCGACGTGTTCGTAGGCCTGTCCGGCCCGAACCTGCTGAGCCCGGAAGGCCTGAAGTCGATGGCTGCCAACCCGATCGTGTTCGCCTGCTCGAACCCGGACCCGGAAATCTCGCCAGAGCTGGCCCACGCCACGCGCAACGACGTGATCATGGCTACCGGTCGTTCCGACTACCCGAACCAGGTCAACAACGTACTGGGCTTCCCGTTCATCTTCCGTGGTGCCCTGGACGTTCGCGCCAAGCGCATCAACGAAGAAATGAAGATCGCTGCCGCCATCGCCCTGAAAGACCTGGCCAAGCTGCCGGTGCCGAAAGAAGTCTGTGAAGCCTACGGCGTCGACGGCCTGGAATTCGGCCGTGAGTACATCATTCCGAAGCCGCTGGACGCTCGCCTGATCACCGTCGTTTCCGACGCCGTGGCCAAGGCCGCCATCGAATCCGGTGTGGCTACCCTGCCGTATCCGAAGCACTACCCGCTGACCAGCGTGGATGAGGTGTTCAACGGCTGATTGCCGTTGTAGCTGTCATAAAGAAGCCCCGGCTCTTGTGAGTCGGGGCTTTTTTGTGGGCGGTGGGAATGTGTCAGGGCTAACAGGTGCTTGCCACAGCATTTTTGGCGCCTGTGAGATCGAGCGCCGCCCGCGCAGCGCTCGATTTACGCGCCCACGCAAAACCAGAGTCGGGCACCTAGCCAGCATCCAGCCTTAGAACAGATCCATCGGCGCCGCTTCATCCGCTGGCAGCGGGCTACCCGGTACCGAACCATTGCCCAGTTCATCCACCGACGGCGGTGAATCTTCGGCCTTGAACAGCTCGAAGTAGGCGTTCGGTGTGCCCGGCGAGGCGGCGCGGCCGCTGACCGGATCGACGCGCAGGCTGAGGATGCCTTCCGGCTCTGCCGGCGCATGCGCAGGCTTGTCCTTGAGCGCCGCACCCATGAAGCTCATCCAGATCGGCAGCGCTGCGGTGCCACCGTATTCGCGGCGGCCGAGGGTTTCTGGCTGGTCGAAACCGACCCACACGGTTGTCACGTAATCGGCGTTGTAACCGGAGAACCAGGCGTCCTTCGACTCGTTGGTGGTACCGGTCTTGCCCGCCAGATCGGTGCGGCCAAGGGCAAGCGCCCGGCGGCCGGTACCACGCTTGATCACGTCCTGCAGCATGCTGGTGAGAATGTAGGTGGTGCGCCCGTCGATGATCTGTTCGGCGATGGCCGGCACCTGCGGTGCAGGCGCCACCTGGCCGAAGGCCGAGGGCGCTTCGCCTGGCAGGGCAGCAGTACTGATCGGCTGTTCGGGCGCAGCCAGGCCTGCCTGGTCCTCGCTGCCTTGCGGTACGCGAGGCGGGTTGGCGGTGAACAGAGTCTCGCCGCTGCGGCTTTCGATGCGGTCGATCAGGTACGGGGTGATCTTGTAGCCGCCATTGGCAAAGGTGCTCCAGCCGGTGGCGATCTCCATCGGCGTAAGGGTGGCGGTACCCAGGGCCAGCGACAGGTTGCGCGGCAGGTCCTGCTTGTTGAAGCCGAACTTGGCGATGTAGTCGATGGTGCGGTCAACGCCCATGGCCTGCAGCAGGCGGATCGATACCAGGTTACGCGACTTGTACAGCGCTTCGCGCATGCGGATCGGGCCGAGGAAGGTGTTGGTGTCGTTCTTCGGCCGCCACACTTTATCCACGGACTCGTCGACGAACACGATCGGCGCATCGTTGACCAGGCTGGACGCGGTGTAGCCGCTGTCCAGGGCCGCGCTGTAGATGAATGGCTTGAAACTCGAACCTGGCTGGCGCTTGGCCTGCATGGCACGGTTGTAGTTGCTTTGCTCGAACGAGAAGCCGCCCACCAGTGCCCGGATGGCGCCATTGTAAGGGTCCAGGGTAACCAGGGCGCTTTGTGCACCTGGCACCTGGCTGAACTTGAGCTTGCCATCCTCAAGGCGTTGCAGGCGCACCAGGTCACCGACCTGAGCCACGTCAGCCGGCGACTGCGGTGCGCGGCCCATGGAGTTGGTATTGATGAACGGGCGCGCCCATTTCATGGTGTCCCAGGCGACCTCGGCTTCCTGGCCGTCACGGGTCAAAACCCGGAGGCCGGTTTTTTCTACCTGGGTGACGATGGCCGGCTCCAGGCCGCCAAGGGTGCGCTGCTTGCCCAGTTCCTGCAGCCAGGCTGCCAGGGTGCGGCCCGGGAAGCGTGCTTCGGGGCCGCGATAGCCGTGGCGCTCATCGTAGTCGGAGAGGCCGCCGAGGATGGCCTTGTTAGCCATTTCCTGCATGTCGCTGGGCACTGTGGTGGTGACGCGGAAGCCTTCGGTGTAGGCCTCGCTGCCGTAGCGGCCGACCATTTCGGCGCGGGCCATTTCTGCAATGTAAGGCGCGTTCACTTCCGGGGTCGGCACGTGGTAACTGGCGTTCAGCGGTTCGGCCAGTGCGGCCTGGTAGCTGGCCTGGTCGATCTTGCCCAGCTTGTACATGCGGCCGAGGATCCAGTCGCGGCGCTCCTTGGCGCGCGCCGGGTTGGCCAGCGGGTTGAAACGCGACGGTGCCTTGGGCAGGCCGGCGATCATCGCCATCTGCGCCAGGCTCACGTCGCGGATCGACTTGCCGTAGTACACCTGCGCGGCGGCATCGATGCCGTAGGCGCGGTTGCCCAGGTAGATCTTGTTCACATACAGCTCAAGGATCTCGTCCTTGGTCAGTTCGCGCTCGATCTGCAGGGCCAGCAGAATTTCGTTGGTCTTGCGCGAGAAGCTGCGTTCGCTGGTCAGGAAGAAGTTCTTGGCCACCTGCATGGTGATGGTGCTGCCGCCGGTCTGGATGTGCCCGGTCTTTAC
>NZ_JABMCW010000112.1:0-16068 GCF_013179705.1 Pseudomonas sp. CM25
GCTTCGACAGCCAATCGCTCAAGCGCAACCGGTGACAGCGGGTTGCCTTGCAAGCGTACCGAGGCAGGGTTGGCGCGTATCCGCCTGGCCTGCGCTTCGGTCACCTCGACGATACGGTTGTTGCTCAGGTCGGTCAGCCCGAGCACGGCCATGTGTGAGGTGTCGGGGGCCGCCGTCAAGTGGTTGCCCGACAAATCCAGCCGCAGCACATTTGGAAACCGACCCAGGAAGCGCTCGCTGACTGTCGCCAGGCCCAGGTCACGCAGCGTCAACCGGGTTACATGGTCGAAACTCACCGTCTCGGGCAGTGCTGGCAGCGACCCTGACCTTGAGCCATCCAGCACCAGTTCGCACTCGCCGCTTGCATCGGCAATGCGGCGCTGCCACGCCTGGCGAATGCGCCGGGCCATGCGCGCCCGCCGGATCAGTTGCAGCGGCCCTGTCGACTGGCGCCGCCAGCGCCCCAGCGCCTGGTCCAGCGCCTGCAACTGCTCGCAGAGCTGCAAGTAGCGGTTCCAGGGCGTAAGCCCCAGCCCACGGGCAGCATCAGCGAAGTGGTCCACATCGATTTCGTCATGCGGGAACAACCGCTGAAGCCCCCGGCGCAGCGCAGCGTTGCTGCTCTCTGCGCGGCCGCTCAGGGGATAGCCCAGGCGACCATCACCTAGCCGCAGCGGCGGCCTGAAGCCGAGGCCTACGGGCGCCATACCCAATAGCGCGGGGAGCCTGTCGCGCTGCTCGCGAGCCCACCCAGCCAAAGCATCAGCGAGCGCTTCAGGGTCTTCACCAGCCTCGCCCAACACGCGCTGCTGCCAAGGGTCCAGCTGCAGCTGCAGCGCCCTGAACAGACTGTCCTGGGCCTGGGCACCGGGCAACGCCTGCCCATGAGCATCCAGAGCTTGATAACCCACGGCGGTTTTCAGCAGGGTACGCACCTCACCGGCTGACTGTGCGCCGGCCGATGCCCTCATCTCGCCCCTGACAGACTCGCTGCGCAGTTCGATCCGAACGTTTCGCCAAGGCGCCCTGGAAGCGATCAGGCCCAAGGCCAGTTGCTCGGTGTCGCTGTTGATCGCCGCGACTTGCACCAGCCCTGCACAGGCGCGATCCAGTCGCGCATCGCGCAGGTACCAGCGGGCCTGCTCGGCCAGGGACAGCGGCACGCGTTGCTGCGCATGCAGGGTATCGACCAGGGCCTCGGGGGATTGCCCGATGATTTCGCGGGCGCCGTTTACCGACAGGCCGGGGAAGTCCCGAAGCAACAAGGCTTCGGCCTCGGTCGCCGCTGGCTGCAATGCCTGCAACTGTCGCTCGAAGGCCTCACCGCGTAACCCGGGCGAGCGGGCATGCAGCTGATGCCGCTGCACGGCATCCTGCAGGCGCGCCGGGGGCGGGGCATGGTCGACGTGCAAGCGGCGAAGCTGATCCTCACCAAGGCCGGTGGTGCGCAGCACCTCAGCCACCGCCTGCGGGTCAAGTTGCGCCCAATCGTGCCCCAGCCCCTGAAACAGTTCTACGCTGCCCTCCCAGTGTTGCGGGCGCTCAAGTTCATGCCGCCAGCCACCTGCCTGGTTATCCTCCAGAAGTGGCGTGAAGGCATCGGAGCGCACCGGATGGCGAATGCGCCGCTGTTGAGTGTCGGGGTCCAGCGATGTCAGGTAGCTCGCCACCTGCGTGCGCACATAGTCGCCCTCCTGCGTGTTGACGAGCTGGCCGATCTCCCCCCGGTGCTCGACGCTATAGCCTGGCAGCGCAGGGTCACACAGTTTCAATCTGCCGGGAGCCGTGTGCACCGGTACCAGCTCATCAACATGGACTGCACGGGCCAGCCTGTTCACGGCGGCCCCGCCCCCTCCATTGACAGCCGTCATGATCACGGTCTGCGCCACTGCGTACAAGTGTTCCAGCGCCGCCTGACGGTCGCCCAGCTGCCAGTCGGCATAGCCTTCATACACTTCCTCCGCTACCTGCAATGCGGTGATCCCCAGCAAGGGCAAGGCCAGTACCGGCAAGGCAAAGCTCGCCAGGCCCAAGGCGTCCAAAGCAAAGCTCAGGTAGAAATGCAGGCGCTTTTCACGCACCTGCGCGTCTACCTCGGCGGTAGGCACCGCGTGTACCTTGGCGTTGTCCAGCAGGGTATCCACCTGCTGTTGCCGCAAGTGCTCGAACAACGGCGTTGCAATAGGTTCATGACGCCCATCCAGCATCACTGGCGCATCCGCCGCGAGCTTGCTCAACGCATTGGCCAAGGCACGCGTGTAGGCCTCCCGGTCCCGCTCGCCGATGAAGCGCTGGAAGAATTCGACATAGCCGGGCAAACGGAACTGTTTGCCCAGGGTCTGGTACAACACACCCCAGGACGCGTACCAGGTCAATGGGCCTTCAGGGTCATCGGGGATCCAGCACAGGACCCCTTCGCAACGTTCACCGTCTGCTGGCTGATGGGCTATTTCAAACGCTACTGCGCCGCGCACCTTCTGGCCGAATACCCGCAGCTGCATTGGGCGGACCCAAGCGGGCAAAGCAGCGCCCGTCGCGCACAGGGCAAGCAACGGCGCACAATGACCATGGGCCTGTTCTGCGATTTCACCGTTGACGAGCGACAGCCGCAACGCCGCTTCAAGGTTCGTCCGGGCAGCTTGCGCAATCAGCGAGTCGGCCTCGCCTCCCGGCACCAGATGTGCCTGCAGGTACCGCTGGTACTGGCCACCCACGTCGAGTGACCGACACAACTTGAAAAATGCCGACGCTGAAATGGCACACACCTTACCGTCACCATCCAGCACGTCAGCCCTTGGCACTAGCCCGCTGGCGAAGGTGTCAGCTTCGGTAAAGTTGTGCAGCGCCGATTGCAACAGGCTGTGCTGGTAGACCTGCCTTCTGAGCGCATCTGGAATATGCGCGATATAGGAAGGAAAGCGCTGCAGGACGCTGCGTCGCAACTGGGCCTGGCGCACGTCCAGGTTCAACTGATGTTGTGCTTGCAGTGCCTGCTGCAGCAATGGCTGGGCAAACGCCGCCACCGGGGTGATGCGCGCCAGGCTGTCGTGCAGACGTTGCTGTAGCTGCTGTTGCCGTTGCTGGCTCTCATGCAGTGTGCCAAGGCGCTCAAGCGAGGCATTGGTCAGCCAGGCTGGCAGGCCTCTGGCGATCAGGGCATCGGCAGAGTGTGGGGAAAATGTCGAATTGGGCATCGCTGGCTGTTCTCGGCGAAAGCAGCGATTGCACCACTCCAGAGGCCTGAGAACTGGATAGGTATTGCACCACCCGGCCGGCTGCTTTTAGCTTAGCGGCTTCGACCTTTGTCTTCAGGTCAAAAGACCTTGCGCGCCACTCGCCTTAATCAATCCCGATAAAACCCGCACACTGGCCGTCATTCGAACTGGCACCGGGCTACACCTGAGTGCGGTTTATTCTCAGCCAACCAGCAGGAGCACTTCCATGAGCATTCCATCGTTCGGCTTAGGCACCTTCCGCCTCACCGGCCAGGCCGTCATCGATTCGGTCAAGTCGGCCCTGGCGCTGGGCTACCGGGTCATCGACACCGCGCAGATCTACAAGAACGAAGCCGAAGTTGGCCAGGCCATCGCCGAAAGCGGCGTGCCGCGCAGCGACCTGTTCATTACCACGAAGATCTGGGTCGACAATTATGCGGCCGACAAGCTGGTGCCCAGCTTGCGTGACAGCTTGCAAAAGCTGCGCACCGACCATGTCGACCTGCTGCTGATCCACTGGCCAGCGCCAGGCAACGGCGTGGACCTGCCTGAATCCATGGCAGCCCTGGCCGAAGCCAAGCAGTTGGGGCTGACCCGTCAAATCGGTGTTTCCAACTTCACTATCGAGCTTACGCGCCAAGCCATCGACGTGGTCGGCAAAGGCGAAATCGCCACCAACCAGATCGAACTCAGCCCTTACCTGCAAAATGCCAAGCTGAGCGCGTTCCTCAAGGAACAAGGCATCACCGTCACCTCATACATGACCCTGGCGTACGGCAAGGTCTTGAAAGACCCGGTACTGGCCGAGATCGCCGCCAAGCACAAGGCCACGGTCGCCCAGGTTGCCCTGGCCTGGGCCTTGCAGCTGGGTTATGCGGTAATCCCGTCATCGACCAAGCGCGAAAACCTGGCCAGCAACCTGCTTGCCCGGGACCTGAAGCTGGATGCCGACGACATGGCACGTATTGCCACGCTGGAGCGTAATGGCCGTGAAGTCAGCCCAGACGGCCTGGCGCCTGCCTGGGATTGATAGCCCTTTTTCCTGTGAGCACGGGTTAGCCGGCCACTTCGCGGGCGAGCCTGCTCCCGGATTGCGCCATTTCGGTGAGGGCGCCTTCAGTTCGGGTGCCGGTCATAGGCTTGCCGGGTCAGTTCCAGGTACAACGCCCGCTCAGCCGCCGACTGATCGGTTCTCACCGCCTCGATCGCTTCGGTGAACACCCGGTCGGTCAACTGTTCGGACTGCTCGAAAAGAAGCGCCAGCCGCTCATGAAATGGCGCGTTCATGGACTCGAACCAGTCGGCATGCAGGGTTTGCAGGTACTGTTGCCAGAATTCACGCTCAGCCAGCGAACGGCTTAGGGCTCCTCGGCTTTCGGCGGCCCAGACTTCACGCTCGGCCAGCTCCAGGTCAACTTTGCTCACGCCGCTGGCGTGTACGTAGTTCATTTCCGAGGGCTGCCCCGGTAGGCCGAGGGGTATCGACAGGCCGACCCGGTAGGCCAGATGCACCTCTACATCATCAACCTGCGTGGCTGGACTGCGCGTGCGCGCCTGCTGGATATGCCGGCTGGCAATGCGATCGACCTGATCCAGACGGAACAGCTCCCGCCCCAGCTGCAGCAAAGGCCGCATCGCGTAGGCGCCCTGCAACCCCGCGGTACGCTGGGCGGCCAGCGTGCGCACCTCGAGGGTACTGAGGATCAACAGCATCTGGTCCGCGCAGGTACGCGGGCCGGCGGCTTGGCGAAACACGGCTTCACGTACTTCCCCGTTCAACTCGCAGGCTTCGATGATGCCCCACACCCTGCGGCACATTTCATGAGGTTGGCGCTGGAAATCGTTGGAGCGTGAAAAGTCGGCAAAAAAACGGAACAGGTCCTGTGCGCCCTCTTCCTCCGCCAGACGGCTCCACTGTGCCATACGAATCGGCTGGTCTGCCGGGCTGACCCCGTAGAGCCAACGCAGGCGCTCATCTTCCAGCACGTCTTCATGATCACGGGCCGGCATCACATCTGTCGCCCGTCGTGCGAGTCGCGCGTGCAACTGCATCGAGGCTTGTGGGGACAACGGATTGCCATGCAGATGGACCAAGCCAATGTGGGTTTGCAACAGGTCGAGCACCGGCTCCGATAGTTCACTGATGGCGTTTTCGCGCAGGTCGAGAACCACAAGCATGGGCGACTCCAGTAACGCCTGGGGCAGTGCCTGCAACCCCGTCATGCGCAGGTTCAGGCTGCGCAGGCGGCGCAGCGTACGAACGTCCGGGGCCTGGCCAAGCAGATTGCGATGCAAGTCCAGTGACTGCAGGCGCTGCAACGCAGCGATGCGTTGGCTCCCCTCACGGGTCAGGGCGATATGGTTGTCGGAGAGGTTGAGTTCCACCAACTCGACCAGTTGCTCGATGCCGGGTGGTATTGCGGTCAGCAGGTTGCCACGCAAGTCCAGGCCCTGCACCCGACCGAAGCGCTGCAAGAAACCAGGCTCGATATCCAGCAGGCTCATGTTGCGCAGGCTCAAGCGTGCAATGTGGCTGAAGTCGACCGCGTCAGGCAAACGCGGTAGCGCGCCGATCCGCCAGCCATGGATGAATAGCTGGAGGTTGCCGTGGGCGTCCCGATTCTGCCGCTGCCAGGCGCGTCGAATGACCCTTGCCACCCAGGCACGCCGCACCGCCTGAACCGGGCTGGCAGACTCGCGACGCCAGGCGTGCAAGGCGTTCTCCAGCAAGCGCAGCTGGTCATGCACGTGGAAATACCGCCCCCAGGGCGTCATGCCATGGCGGCCCGCTGACGCCATGAACTCCTCGACATCGTCATCGGTGAATGTGGGTAGCACGCGCCTGATTGCCTGGCGCAGCGACTCGGTGCTGCTTTCTCCACGGCCATTGAGCGGGTATCCAAGCCGGCCATCGCCCAAACGTACGGGCGGGCGGACGCGGCCAGGAACGGGCGCCATGCCCAGCAAACTGGCCAGCTCATCACGCCGTGTGAAGGCTCGCTGGGCCAACGCCTGCGCCAGTTCACCGGCCGATTGCCCCGCAGCACCCAGCGCCTGCCGCTGCGTGTCGCTCAATTGCTGCAGTAACGCCGCCATCAAGCTGCCATGCTTGTTCGCCTCCTCCAGCGGCGCCGCAGGATTGTCCAACGCCTGGTAACCGAGTTGGCCCTTGACGATGACACGCACATCAGTGGCGCAGGGACTGCCCACCTGCGCCAGGAGTGGCCCTCCTCGCGCGGCGTCGTGCAGTTCAACCCGTAAGGTATCGGGCCAGCTCACCGATTGCCCCAACAACGCGAATGCCAGGCGCTCGCTGTCGGCGTTGATCGCCTCGGCCATGGTCAGGCCGGCACATGCTCGGTCCAGTCGGCTGTCCCTCAACAGCCAGCGCGCTTGCTCGGCCAAGCCCAGTGGTACCCGTTGCCGGTCGATCATGCGCTGCACCAGCAACTCGTCAGCCTGCTGCACGATTTCCGTTGCCCCGCGGGCCGTCAGACCGGGAAAATCACGCTGCAACAGCTGTGCGCCAGGCGACAGCACCCGCTGCTTTTCGATGAAATGCTGTTCGAACGCCGCCCCTTGCAGCCTGGGGTATCGTGCGTGCAGCTGGCGGCGCTGCAGGGCATCGCGCAAACGTGCCGGCGCCGCACTCTCTTCCAGGTGCAAACGGCGCAGGCGATCGTCATCGTAGCCCGTCGCCTGCAGTACATCGTGAGCCGCCTGCTCATCCACCTCCGCCAGGTCACCGGCAAAACGCCTGAGCAACTCGACGCCCTGCCAGGCCTGCGGCGTGTCCAGTTCATGGCGCCAGGCTCCATCACCCAAGTGTCGCAGCCTGGGCGCATAAGCCCCTTCACGCTGGGGATGCCGGATATGCAACTGGTCCTCGAACGCGTCGCCGATCACCTGAAAAGCGGCCTGATGCGTGCGCAATCGGGCCTGGCCGTCGACCCTGGCGTACTGGCCGACGGCGGTGTGGTCATCGCTCAGCGCATAGGCCGAGAGGCCGGGATCGAACAATTGATAGTGGCCCTCTGCGGTTTGCACAGGCGCCAACCCATCGACAAACAACGCGCGGCGCAGCAGGCGCTCCGAAGCTGCGCCAGTGCCGGCAGCCAGCGCCGCTTGCGCCACATTCACCGCAACGCTGAAGGCATGTTCCAAGGCGCCTTGACGATCTCCCAAGCGCCAGTCGAGATACCCTTCATAGACGTCATCCACCACCTGCAGCGCGGCGATGCCCAGCAGCGGCAGGCCCAGGCCGGGCACGAAGAAACTGGCCAGCCCCAGCAGGTCCAGACCGGTGTCGGCATAGAAATGCAGGCGCCGATCACGCTCGGCGCTGTCCTGCACCGCCGTCGGCACAGCCAGCACCTGCGCATCGTCGAACAGGGTGTCGAGCTGGGTCTTGCGCAGGAACAGGAATAACGGCTCGCTGATGACCTCGTGACGCCCATCAAGCTCCACGGCCCCCTGCGCCAGGGCTCTGTTCAATGCCACGGTGTAGCTCGCACGGTCACGCTCGCTGATGAAGCGCTGAAAATACCCGGGGTAGCCTGGCGATCGATAGCGCTGGCCCAGGGTCTGGAACAGCCCGTCCCAGGAAGGGTGCCAGCTTATCGGGCCGTGTGGGTCGTCGGGCAGCCAGCACAACACGCCCTCAAGACGCCCCAGGCCCAGGCCGTCGCGGTGCAGTTCGAAGGCCGCTGCGCCACGCACACGCTTGCCAAGCACACGCAGCGCTGCCGGGCGCATGCGCGAGACCGTCCCTGACGCAGCAGTGATCATCGCCAGGCATTGCACCAACGCTTCCTCGTGGATCTCGCCCTTCAGGGCTGCCAGGCGCAGGGCCGCTTCAAATGCATGACGCTGGCCTTGCTCCAGCAGCGTCGCAACGCCGCCCCCCGGCGCCTTCAAGTGCGCCTTGAGATAGGCCTGGTAGAGCCCGCCAAGGTCAAGTGTGCGGCAGAGCTCGGCGAAGGCCCTGGTCGTCATGGGCAGGGCTTTGCCGTCGGCGCCCAGCAGTATCGATTGGTCTGTTACACCCAGCGACCTGGCTTCGCCATCGCTGAAGTTGTGCAGCGCGGCGGCCAGCAAGCTGTGTCGCAGCGTGCGCCTTTGGACGGTACCCGGTGCTTCCGGGCGAGCGGCAGGAACATGCTCGATCAGTTGAAACTGCAGCGTGGCCTTGCGTACATCCAGTGCCCGCGCAATCTGCCCGAGAAGCGCTTTCTCGAGCAAGGGCGCCGCAAATGCGTCCAGCGGCGTCAGGCCGGCAAATAGCGCCTTTACCCGTTGCTGCACGATCTGCTGCTCATGCAGGCAGTCATGCAGTTCGAGCAGGCGGGTGGCTGATGCCTGCTTCAGCCAAACGGGCAGTCGGCTGGCGATCAGGTTGTCGATGGAAGTATCGGAATGTGTGGGGCGTACGGGGATTGGCATGCTCGGCCTCTGTTTTTGGCAAAGGCACCATCACACCCTGCCAGGCAAGACTGCGGCGGTAGATACGTCTGCGCACCTATTCCCACCGGGCACGCATCCAGAAAAACGCACAGGCACAGCAACCCTGCCAATCGGTGTACAGTACCCCTACAACAACGCCCGCAAAGGAGCCCTGCACATGACCGTGACGCTGTCCCCCCTGCAGATCGACTGCGATTTCGACTCTGGCAATATCCAGGTGCTGGATGCCAGCAACCCGGCTGATGTGCACCTGAACATCCGCCCGGACACGCACAGCGGCCACTACCAGTGGTTTCACTTCAAGGTCAGCGGGCTCACACCGGGGCAGGTCCATCGCTTCAGCCTCGACAATGCCTCCGGCTCGTCCTACAAGAACGCCTGGAGCGGCTACAACGCCGTGGCCAGCTACGACCAGCAGCGCTGGTTCCGCGTGCCCAGCCAGTTCGACGGCAACGCCCTGTCGTTCGAGGTAACGGCAGAACAGCCGCAGATCTGGTTCGCCTACTTCGAACCCTACCCACGCGCCCGTCACAACCAGCTGATCGAACGTGCATGCCAGTTGCCAGGGGTCGAGTTGCTGGCCAGCGGCCGTAGCGTCCAGGGTCGCGACATCCCGCTGCTACGCGCCGGCGACGGCGCTGCAGGCAAGCGCAAGCTGTGGCTGATTGCCCAGCAGCACCCGGGCGAACACATGGCCGAATGGTTCATGGAGGGCGTGATCGACCGCCTGCAAGCCAACGATCCGCTGATCCAGGGTCTGCTGGCCAAGGCCGACCTGTACCTTATCCCCAACATGAACCCCGATGGCGCCTTCCTCGGCCACCTGCGCACCAACTTCAAGGGCAAGGACCTCAACCGCGCCTGGCAGGACGCCAGCGTCGAGCTCAGCCCGGAGGTGTTCTTCGCCCAGGCGCAGATGAAGCAATACGGCGTGGATGCGTTCATCGACGTGCATGGCGACGAAGAAATCCCCCATGTGTTCACCGCCGCCTGCGAGGGCAACCCGGGTTACACGCCGCGGCTGGCAAAGCTGGAGGAGCAGTTCCGCAGCACCCTCTGCAGCCTGACCCGCGACTTCCAGACCGTGCATGGCTACACCCGCGATCAGCCGGGGCAGGCTAATACGACCCTGGCCTGCAACGCGGTGGGGATGGCTCATGACTGCCTGTCATTGACCCTGGAAATGCCGTTCAAGGACCATGATGATGCGCCTGATGCGGTTGCCGGTTGGTCCGGAGCACGCTCCAGGGCACTGGCCGGTGCGGTGCTGGAGACCTTGGCGAAGATGGTTGGCGATTTGCGCTGAGCCTGCCTGGCGCGGTCGTTGCGAGCCCGCGGTGAACGCTGTTCAGAACTGCACATCCAGAATCACGCTGTCGGTATAGCTCGCCGCCGGCGGCGTAGCCTGGTCGGTGTAGACCTTGGCGTTGTAGTTGAATACCTGGCTGCCCGTGCCGGTACCCAGCCCCGGATTGACATCGGCATCCGTGCTCGCGCGTCGCGCCGCCCCTGACGCCCCCCAGCGCACCGTCCCGGCACTCTTGAATATGTCATAGGCCAGGTAATTGCTGGCCGCCGACTTCATTCGCCTGCGCCCAGCGCTGACGTTCTGGCCGTCATCCAGCCCCACCGTATAGTTGCTGCCCTTGGTACACGAAACGCTCAGGCTCTGGTTGACCGTGGCAAAACCTGCCACCACCGGCGCGCTGCCGAAGCTGATATTGGGCGTAGTGATCTGACAGTCGTTGGTCACCGTCAGGCTTACCGTAAGGGGTTGTGACCCTGAACTGTTGTCACGCCCGATGCACAGCCCGCCGATGGCAATCCCTTCGCAATAATTCCACGCCCAGCTCATCGTCAATGTTTCCGAGTACACCCCGGCAGCGACGTTACTGCCTATCTGGGTGCGCATATACAGCGGCACCGCCTTGGGTGTGCCATTGAGCAGCCCAAGCAGGTCGAGGATACCAGTGCGACCAAATTCAAAGGCTACGCCGCGGGTAATCGGAAAGTTGGTGGTGGCGTCGGCATACAGCGTGTAAGGGATGACATCGCCGGTGGGCCCGACCAATCCACCGGTTGTCGGCGCCACGGTCAACTTGAACGAGTCGCCGCTACTGAGCACGCTCAGTATCGTACCGTTACACTGCAAGCCTGCATTGGTGGTAGACGCCGTCTGGGACACAGTGCGCACCTGAGTCGAGTTGAGTGTGCCAAATGCCACAGGCAGGGTCGGCACCGCCAGGCACTTGGCCCAGGTCGAGCCCGCCGACAACAGCAAGACACACGCCCACACCCCGCCCCACCAGGTCTTCATTTGCACACCAACGGGCCAACCAGGGGGATCGAACCTTCAGCCTTGGGCAGGTCGAATTCCACTTGGCATTGGCCGCCCCCTTCAAGCTCCACCTGCAGGCGGTTGTGGGGCGAGAGGTTTTCCAGGTACACCAGCCCGTCCCAGCCGACGACGGCCTGGCTCCCGGACTGTTCGTGGGTCACACGGCTGCCCAGCTTGAGCACGTGCTGGCTGGTGTCGACCAGTTCGATGCTGGCCGCCAGCACGCGCTTGAGCGGAAACTCCAGCAGATAGCCGCTGCCCCGGCGTACCGCTACCCGCTGCTCCACCTCCGGTGCGAGGATATCCGGCGGCAGGTCCATCGGGTCGATCTCATACTTGCCGCGGTAATAACCACTGCTGTACGGCACCAGCAGGTGCCCGTCAGCATCGGTGCGGCCGACCTCCTGGTTTTCGTAGCGAACCGGTATATCGCCGTAGCCTTCGGTGCTGACCACCACGAACGCGTCATCGATACGGTTGGCGGCGAACAGCCCGGCATCCATCCACACCAGCGACCCGCTGGCATCGGCCCAGCGGGTCATCTCGCCGCTGCTGCCATACACCCCGGCCTGCAACTGCACCGACTGCAGCCGCCACGTGGCATCCGCCTGGCGATAGGCATCGCGATCGCTGCCCGTTGCATAGCCCAGGTTGTAACCCACGCCGGTACCCACCGGCACCGCACGGCTGTAGTTGACGCGCTGCAAGCTCTGGCCTTCCTTGCTGCGCTCGATGCCCAGGGCAAGGGTGCCGTGCAGGTCGAACGGGATCACCAGTTGCGCCTGCACCGCCCACTGGCTGTCGCCGACTTCGCGGTTGGCCGACAGGTAGACGCTGCTGTTGCCCCACAGCGGCCGGCTGTAGCTCAGGTTGATCAACCGGGTGCGGGTGCCATCACCAGTACGTACGTCGAAGTAACCGGCGCCAAGATTGCCGTACTCGTTGAGGTTGACGCTGACGGTGACCTGCTCGCTGCTTTTGCTCAGCTGAATGTCCGGGGTATCGACCCGGGTCAGGTCGGCGTATTCACCGTGGCGTTGCAGGCGCTGATAACTGAAGCCGATACGCTGGCTGTTGTACTGATAGCCCAGGGCGACCTGGTGGCCCTTCTCGCCATCGAACTCACTGTGCGCCAAGGCCGCGTTGAGCACGCCGAAGTTGCCCAGGCGCATGTTGCCGCCCAAGCCACCCAACATCAGCGATTCGGCGGTTTCGGCATGGGTCTCCAGGGTAAAGGTGTCGCTCACCCCATAGCGCAGGTTGCCCGAGGCTACGCCCGGGCCATAGGCGAAATCGCGCACGCCGTAGTCACGGCGCAGGCTGCCCGCCGCCAGCGAATAGTCCGAAAGGCCTTTCTGCAGCAGGCTGCTGGTGACGTAGAACGGTAATGTGGTCGACACCTGCCGGCCCAGGGCATCGGTGGTGACCACCACCGCCTCCCCTGCACCATTGATGAACGGCACGTTGGTCAACGTGTAAGGGCCTGGTTGCAGCTCAGTAGTGCTGGACTTGTAGCCGTTGATGAACAAGTCGAGAGAGGTCGGTACCGCTGCTTCGCCGGCAAATGCCGGCAATGGGTAGGTGACCAGGTCCGGCCGTGCCGCAAAGTCGCGTGACAGCTGCAGGCCCCCCACCCGCACCGAGCTGGTCCAGGGCAAGGCACCGGTCACGAAGTCACCGGCTTCGTAGGTCAGCAGGCGCTGCTCGTCGGAAAACCGCCAGGTGCTGTCGTAACGCAGGAACCCCTGCCGCGTTTCGGCGGCCTGCGCACCGTTGAACGATTGGCGCCACTGCCCGGTGCTGGAGAACGTGCCCCAGCTGTCGAACAGGCGCAGTTCGTTCCAGGCCGCAAGGTAGGTGCCACCCTCATCGGTATCGTTCAGGTACAGGTCGTAGTTGAACAGCGCACCGAAGCTGCTGCGCGCCTCGCTGGGCGGGTAAAGGCTGCGGTCACCCACTTGCTGATCGGGCAGCCAGGCCGGCGGCACCTGCAGCAGCAGGCGCTGGTTCTGGCTGTCGTAGTCGGTGTGCAACCCGGGGATGCCATCGAGAGCCACTTCGCCAAGGGGGTTGCCCGGCACCGACACGCCGGCAGCGCGCAGCACTTCGCTGTCCAGGTACAGCTGCCCGGCGCGTTGCTGCACCGGTACCAGCTCAGCCTTGGGCATCTGGTTCACCAGCAGGTCGAGGTACAGGGTGGCGTCGGCGATGGCGGAGATCTCCGTGGGCGGTGGGGGCAGGTCGTCGGCCAGCGCCAGCCCCGGGCCAACCATGGCCAGCCCCAGGCACCAGCGGCGCGTCGTCGCCGTCAGCCATTTCACACACGGTTTCCAACCATTGCCGGGTCCTCCCTGGCCCATGCGCTGCATTCAGTCGCTGGCTCATTGGCCTTGGCGGATCGCGTCCGCGTTGCTTTGCCCGTTCACCCGCCCTTTGAGCACGCTGCCACTGTTCGGGGCCACCGGTGCAGGCCAGCGCATGCTGGCACCCGGCAGCACGTAGCCCAGCAGCCCCTCGGCCAGCGGCTTGGCCTGGCTGCCCTGCTGCACCACTACATCGGTCAGGCGCGCATGCACCGGACCGGTATTGCGCAATTCCACATAAGGCTTGCCCTGCACCGTCACCGGCTGCCAGCTGAGCTGCGGCTTGCCCACGCCTTCGGCATTGCGATTGCCCTCGGGGTCGGCCTTGCCCCACAAACCCTCGCCATAGACGAACAGCGGCACCGAATAGCGCATCTGCAGGCGAATGGCGGCGGTGGTGCCAGGCTCGGCCTTGTCGACCGGGATGGCGGGCGGGATTTCGTCGATGATGATCCGGTAGGCCTGCTCCTGACCGGCCGGCGAAGGGCCGGTGCGGGTCAGGCGGATCAGCTGCTTCTGCCCGGGGGCGATGTTGGCCATCGGGGGGCTGCCGATGATCTCGCGCTGTGCCTGGAACTGTTCCTGGTAATCACCCTGGCGCCAGGCGAACACCCGCACCTGCAAGTTGGCCGGCGCGGTGCCGCGATTTTCCAGCCACAGGGCCCCGGCTTTCTGGTCGGCCTCCAGCACCGGGTCGATCGGCCAGATCAGCACCGAGGTAGCCGCCCCGGCTGGCAGGCTTGCCAGCCACAACAAACCGATCAATCCACGCGCCCACTTCGCGCCTGCCCCCATGAAGCTCTCCTTAGACTCTTGTCATTGGTGGCGCTGGCTTCACCAGGTCACCGTCACTTGGACCACATCGGTGTAGGTCCCTGCCGGCAGCGTGCCCGTCAGTTGAACCCGCCCGTACACCGGCAGCCTGATGGCCGTCGGGTCGGAATAGCTGACGGCCACGCTCTGCCCTATGCCCAGGGTCTGGCTGTAGGCCGCGTCCCGGTACAACTGGTACGCCAGCACCTGGGTACCGCTGGAGCGTTTGAGGTTGCGCGTGCCGCTCGCGCTGTTCTGGCCACCGTCCACGCTCATGCTCATGGCCACGCCCGGCGTGCACTGGAAGGTCACCATGCTGCCGCCCAGGGCGGTGCTGAGAATGCCGGTGGACAGCGCCGACTGCGAGCCGTAGTTGAGCACCCCGTAACTGGTCACACCGCCGACCACCAGGCAGCCGGCGGCAATCTGCGCCGTCACCGTGAAGGTGCTGGTGGTTGCCGCGTCCAAGGGCGCGGCCAGCAGTACGCCAAGGCCGGTCAGGCCACCTGCCAGCCAGGCACGCATGGCTCAGAAGGACAGCTCGACGGCTACCGTGTCGGTGTAGACCCCGGCCGGCAGCCCCGCCTTGCCCCGTGCCTGGCCGTACAGGTTGACGGGCTGCGCCACACCGGTGCTGGTCGGTAGGGTGATGGTGGCGTCAATATTCAGCACCTGCGTGTGCCCGGAGTCGGTGTAGAAGTCGTACGGCACGAAGTTGCCGGCGCCATCTGCCAGCGCGCGGGTGCCGCCGGTCGACTGGCCATCGTGGGCCCCGGCGCGCACGCGAATCGCCGGTATCGTGCCGGCCGAGCAGAGAATGCTCATCGCCGCGCCGGTACCGCCCAGCACCTGGGCGTCGGCAGTGCCGAACAAGGCGTCCTGGGTACCGAAGTTCAAGCTACCGAAATTCAGCCCCGAGGTACCCGAGCTGCCATTGACCTGACACGCTGCAATCAAGGTCAGCGTCGAGCTGATGGTCCCGGTCACCGTGGCGGCCTGGGCCTGAGAGGCCAGGGCCAGGCCCAGACCGGCGAGGATGCAGCGTGAGAGGTTCGTTCGCATCGGAGTCTCCTTGCGTTGTTACCAGTCCAGAGTCACCCTGAGGGTGTCGCGGTACAGCCCGGCCGGCAGCGCGCGCGGTTGCGCCACTACCACACCGTAGATGGGGATCGGTATCTGCTGGGTGCTGTTGATGGTGAAGGCACGTGCCTGGCCGATGCCGTAGCGGCTGTTGCCGCCGGGGTCGACCGCCAATTGGTAGGGGATCAGTTCACGACCATTGCTCAGGCGGCGGACGCCATCGTCGCCATTCTGGCCGCCATTGATGCGCACATTGAAAGCCCGCACCTCAGGCGTGCAGCTGATCTGCAGGCTGCCCTCCCCACTCACTTCATCGACCCGGCTGCGCAAGGGCTGATCCCAGTTCGGGCCACGCTCGCCAAAGTCCAGCAGGCCAGGGTTGCCCAGGGTGGCCGGTTGCGTCTCGTTGCTGCTGATCTGGCAAGCCGCGCTGATCACCAGCCGCGCCTGGATGAACCCGGTGCTGGTGCCATGCGCCGCACCGCCGGGGACCAGCAGCGGGCCGAGGGTAAGCAGCAGGATCGAGGTACGATTCATGGCGTCGCATCCTTGTGCATGGTGACGTCCCTACCAGGTGACCGTGACTTTGAGCAGGTCGGCATACCGGCCGGCGTTCGGCACCCAGGCCAGCTTGTCGATACGGGCATACAGCGGCAGCTCGACCGAGCCGCTGTCCGGAACCCGCGCCGACTGCGCCACGTTCACCGCCAAGGGCTCGCGCCAGGCGGCGTCACGGTACAGGCGATAAGGGATCGGCCGGGCCTTGGCGTCATCGCTGGCCAGGAAGCGTACCTCA
>NZ_JABMCW010000113.1:0-15697 GCF_013179705.1 Pseudomonas sp. CM25
TGTCGATGGCCTGCTTGCCGAGGATGACCAGCTGCGGCTGCTCCTTGTCGACAACGGCTTTCAGCGCCTTGGCCACGGCCAGGGAGTTCAGTTCGTCAGCGGCTTCGACCAGGATGGCACGGTCGGCCCCCAGGGCCAGGGCAGTACGCAGTTGCTCCTGGGCAGTGGTCGGGCCGACGGAAACCACGACGATCTCGGTCGCAACGCCTTTTTCCTTCAGGCGTACGGCCTCTTCCACGGCGATTTCGCAGAAGGGGTTCATGGACATCTTGACGTTAGCAAGGTCGACGCCGGAGTTGTCCGCTTTGACGCGAACCTTGACGTTGTAGTCGACCACTCGTTTGACAGCTACAAGAACCTTCATGGATTCCTCGTTACTCTCCGGTGAATAGATAGTCGCCTGGGGCAGAGCCCAGCGATGCGCGTGGGTACAAGGGCACCTCTGAAGACGTAGCGGGAGGCAGCAACTTCACAGTGACCGAACAGTCATGACCGGACTCTTGCGACAAATACTCGCGGGTCATTTTCTGTCGTGGCGTGTAAACTCCACTACAAACCGGATTTCAGCCCGAAAACCCTGCTCCACACCTGGTCTTTAGAGGTGTACCTGCGCCCGGCTGCAAGCCTACGGCGAACGTAAAACCGCTCGTATCTTGACCGTAACACCCCATCCGGTCAATACGGCAAATCGGTCACCCTCCAGCCGCGTTCCTGTGATTTTACTGGCCTGCGGCAAATTCAAACAAACGTTTGTATTGGACCCGCCAAGTGGTGTAGATATAATGCGCGGCCAAGACAAAACGGTGTAGTCCGTCATTTGCGCAGCTACAGTTTCGCTCCCGTGATGAGCCACTGTGCGCAAGCACCCATAAGACAAAGCAACAGCACGAGCCTTGATGAGTAGGAGAGAACCTGTGGAACGCGAATACATGGAATTCGACGTGGTCATCGTCGGCGCCGGCCCGGCAGGCCTGTCCGCCGCCTGCCGCCTGAAGCAGAAGGCCGCCGAAACCGGTAGCGAAATCAGCGTCTGCGTGGTGGAAAAAGGCTCTGAAGTCGGCGCCCACATCCTCTCCGGCGCGGTGTTCGAGCCCCGCGCCCTGAACGAACTGTTCCCTGACTGGAAAGCACTCGGTGCGCCGCTGAACACCGAAGTGAAGCGCGACGACATCTACGTGCTCAAGGATGCCGGCAGCGCCACCAAGGTGCCTGACCTGTTCGTGCCCAAGACCATGCACAACCATGGCAACTACATCATCTCGCTGGGCAACCTGTGCCGCTGGCTGGCCCAGCAGGCCGAAAACCTCGGCGTGGAAATCTACCCGGGCTTCGCCGCCCAGGAAGCGCTATTCGACGACAACGGCGTGGTCCGCGGCATTGTCACCGGCGACCTGGGTGTCGACCGCGAAGGCAACCCCAAGGACGGCCTGTACACCCCGGGCATGGAGCTGCGCGCCAAGTACACCCTGTTCGCCGAAGGCTGCCGCGGCCACATCGGCAAGCAATTGATCAAGCGCTTCGATCTCGACAACGAGTCCGATGTCCAGCACTACGGCATCGGCCTGAAGGAAATCTGGGAAATCGACCCGGCCAAGCATGAGCAGGGCCTGGTGGTGCACACCGCCGGCTGGCCGCTGGACGTGGTGGCCAAGGACAACACCGGTGGCTCGTTCCTTTACCACCTGGAAAACAACCAGGTGGTGGTCGGCCTGATCGTCGACCTGTCCTACGCCAACCCGTACCTGTCGCCATTCGACGAATTCCAGCGCCTCAAGCACCACCCGGTGATGAGCCAGTACCTCGAAGGCGGCAAGCGCATCAGCTACGGTGCCCGGGCCATCTGCAAAGGCGGCCTGAACTCGCTGCCGAAAATGGTCTTCAACGGCGGCGCGCTGATCGGTTGCGATCTCGGCACCCTGAACTTCTCCAAGATCAAGGGCAGCCACACCGCCATGAAGTCCGGCATGCTCGCCGCTGAAGCGGTGGCCGAGGCCCTGGCCGCCGGCCGCGAGGGTGGTGACCAGCTCGACGGTTATGTCAGCGCGTTCAAGGCCAGCTGGCTGTATGACGAACTGTTCGCCAGCCGCAACTTCGGCCCAGCCTTGCACAAGTTCGGCCCGCTGCTCGGTGGCGCGTTCAACTACGTGGACCAGAACTGGTTCGGCGGCAAGCTGCCGTTCACCCTGCACGACACCAAGCCGGACTATGCCTGCCTGAAGCTGGCGGCCGACTCGCAGAAGATCGACTACCCGAAACCGGACGGCAAACTCAGCTTCGACAAGCTCAGCTCGGTATTCCTCTCCAGCACCAACCACGAAGAGGAACAACCCTGCCACCTGAAGCTGACCGACCCGAACGTGCCGATCGCCAGCAACCTGCCGCTGTACGACGAACCGGCCCAGCGCTACTGCCCGGCAGGCGTGTACGAGGTGGTCACCCAGGAAGACGGCAACAAGCGCTTCCAGATCAACGCGCAGAACTGCGTGCATTGCAAAACCTGCGACATCAAGGACCCGGCCCAGAACATCACCTGGGTCACCCCTGAAGGCGCTGGCGGGCCTAACTACCCGAACATGTAAGGCCCCTGCCCTGGCTGTAACAAAAAGCCCCCGGCTCGTGAGAACCGGGGGCTTTTTGTTGCCTCCTGGTGTCAGGCCGTACGCACTTCCTCGAAAAGCTCTGGATGACGGTCCAGCAGCTTGAGCAGTTTCACCAGCGCCACTGGCGGCGTGGTCTTGCCGTTTTCATAGCGGGAGAATGCATTGACCCCACCGCCGAAAATCTCACCCGCTTCGCGCTGGTCGAGGTCGAACTTTCTGCGTATGGAGGCAATAAAGGAAGGATCTACAACAGTTGCGTTGATCTGGCGCTCGAATACCGTCATCAGGTGACTGACGCGCATGGCTTCATCATGACTCAGTACACATTCACCACATGCGGAACAGTAATCGCCACTTACTTCAGGGATCACTGTCGCCTCTCCTTTGTAGCTATAGGGCATGCCCTGAACGTCAGGTGCAAGCTCCGAGCCGCCGCATATTGGACATCTCATGGTTACAACTCCTTGAAAGACACGATGAGCACGTCGTCTACCACGGACAATTTCAGATAAACGTACCCAATTGCTGTAAGCGGGCGATACACGTCCTCCCAGACCCGATGATCAATATGGCTGGTCATGCTCTTGTAGAAATCATTGCGCCTCAAGCTGTTGATTACTTCAAGCATGCCCGAAAAATCCATTCCCAGCGCCTTGGCACCTCTCAATGCAGCGCCCGTAGGGCTGATTCGCCTTGCCGCAGCCAAGGCCTTCACCCGCTCCAGCGGGCAGTGAGGCGTTCTCTTTTCCATGAGAAATTAACCTTCCAGGTTAAATTTGGCTAATAGGTTATTCCAATAACCCCCGCCCAGAAGTCTGCCTCACCACCCCACAGCCGTTACCGGCTCATTTGTCACCGCACATGATCGGCATCGGCTCTGCCGCCAGCCCCAATGGCTCGCGACGCCCGAAATACAAGGCGGTCAGCAGCCCCACAGCGCCCATCACCAGACAAAAGCCGACACACACCCACGGGCTCCACGGCATCAGCGCGATCAGCGCCAGCGGCGTGGTGCTGGCCCACAGCGCGTAGGCCACGTTGTAGGTAAAGGAAATGCCCGACACGCGAATCTCCGCAGGGAACAGCCCCACCATGATCGACGGCACCACGCCCACCACACCGCAGCTCAACCCGGCCAGCGCATAGGCCAGCCAGGTCATGCCCCACTGCCCCACCAGGCTGGCGTACAACGCGCCGATCCCCAGCGGCAACAGCAGGCTGTAGAGCATCAGCGCACGCCAGGCGCCCACGCGATCGACCAGCAGGCCAGCCAGCACGCAGCCGATGTTGAGGAAGACGATGCCCACGCTGCTGAGGGCAAAGGTATGCCCGGCACTCATGCCGAAGCGCTGTTGCATCACCGTCGGGGTGATCACCACCAGCACCACCACGGCAGAGGTCAGCACACAGGTCAGCAATGTTGCCGGGATCAGCGCCCCACGGTGCTCGCCCAGCACCCGCCGCAGCGGGAACTTCACCGGCTGCTGCTGGCGTGCGCGCAGGGCCAGAAACACCGGCGTTTCGCTAAGCCAGCGGCGCAGCCACACACCGATTACCCCAAACACCCCACCCAGCAGGAACGGATAGCGCCAGGCGTAGTCGAGGATTTCCTGTGGGCTGAACAGCTGCGCCAGCAACGTCGCGGTCAGCGCCCCCAGCAGGTAACCGAAGGTCAGCCCGGCCTGAAGGAAGCCCAGGGCATAACCACGCCGCCCGGTCGGGGCATGCTCGGCGACGAAGGTCCAGGCACTTGGCACTTCGCCGCCTACCGCAGCGCCCTGCAGGATGCGCAGGGCCAGCAGGATCAGCGGCGCGGCATAACCGATGTCGGCATAGGTCGGCATCACCCCGATCAGCAGGCAAGGCAGGGCCATCATCAGGATGCTCAGGCTGAACACCCGCTTGCGCCCCAGGTGGTCGGCGAAATGCGCCATCAGGATGCCGCCCAGCGGCCGTGCCAGGTAACCGGTGACGAAGATGCCGAAGCTTTGCAGCAGGCGCAGCCACTCGGGCATCTCGGGCGGGAAGAACAGCTGGCTGAGGGTTAGCGCAAAGAACACGAAGATGATGAAGTCGTAGATTTCCAGCGCGCCGCCCAGCGCCGCCAGGCCCAGGGTCCGATGGTCGCTGCGGCTGAAGCGCGGCGGGCGAGCGGTATCGATGGCAGTCATGGCAGGGTCCGCAAATCGGCAAAGGGCAAGAGCATAACAAATACCTGCCGCGTTGCCCTGCCCGCTGCGTCGCTAGCGGTTGAACACCGTATGCGCAAAGTTGGCGCGCGGCCGTGGCCGCGTCGTGGTAGCGGGCATGGCGCCTGGCAGCGGCAACTTGCCGACCAGCAGCGGTGCGTCGATGATCGTCATGAACGACTCCAGCGCCTCGTTATCGGGCACCTGGGGCAGGCTCAGGCTGACGGCCTGGCGCTCGGTCTGCGGTACGGCTGGCACCTTCAGCTGGGTGGAGTGGTAAAGCAGGGCGTGCTGGATTTGCGTGCTGACCCGGCAGAAGCGCTCCAGGTCGACCCCGGCATGGCTGGCCAGCTCGATATTGCCCAACAGCAGGTGGAAGGGCTGCAAGGCGCAATGCACCAGGCGCTGCAGCTCCTCGAAACTGTCCACGGGGGCTATGCGGAAGTAGCCCAGGCCGTTGAGCAGCCGCTCCAGCTGCAAGCGCTGACAAGGGTGTGCGTCGGCGATGAGGATGCGCAGGGTCTTGTTTGCCATGGACGGACCTGGGCAGTTGGCTGATAGGTAGGCTCCATGACCATAACTGCGCCAGTGACGGCTACTGCCAAACCCACGCGTGGCAGCGGTCTTCTTTGATAAAAGTCGGGAAAGCCGCATAAATCAAGTGATTGACTGACGGAATTTTCATTTCGCTTTAACTCGGCAATCAGGATTCCCACTCACGCATGCGCACCCTGCAGTGCTTCATGGCATTGACGATGTGCTTTTCCACCACGCTGCGGGACACGCCCAGGTGTTCGGCAATCTGCTGGTGCGACAGGCCTTCGAGCTTGCGCAGCAAAAAACATTCGCGGCACACCTGGCCCAGTTCATCCAGCGCGCGCTGCATCAGCGCCAGGCGCTGATCGAGCTGCATGTCATGCGTGAGCGCCGGGCTGTGCCAGCGCTCGTCGCTGTCCAGCACCTCCAGCGGCTCGGACTGGCGCACCAGATGGCGCCGATGGCGGTCGACCACCAGGTTGAGCGCGGTGCGGTAGAGGAAGGCGCGCGGGTGCTCGATGCGCTCGGCGTCAGTGCGCTCCAGCACCCGCAGGTAAGCATCGTGCGCCACGTCCTCGGCGGCCTGGCGACTGCCCAGGCGGGCGGAGAGGAAGCCCACCAGTTCGCGATAATAATGTTCCACGACGTTACCTGAGATCGTCCTGCCAGCTTATGCCCGAAAATCCTTTCAGGCGGCAACGCGGGACCGAGTGATGTCAACGTGCGATCTTACAAATTATAATTATTCTCAGCAACAGGGGTGTGTCTGAAGAGGTTTGCCGCCACGAAGTTGTCAGCTCCAACCCGATATCCGCTAAATCCCCCCCTCCCGCTCTCGTCTATCTGGCACCCGGTCCGCGCCTGCCACCCGTGCGTACCCACACCCCTCGGCTGGATGTCTGCATGAGACCTTTAACCAACACCCGTCGCCGTGTCCTGCTCACCGGCCTGGGCCTGCTCGGCCTTGGCAGCCTGCTGGCCTGGAAGACCCTGCCCTACGGCGCGCAGCCGCTGAGCACGGTTGCCGTGACCCGCGCCGACATCGAAAGCAGCGTAACAGCGCTGGGCACCCTGCAGCCGCGGCGCTACGTGGACGTTGGCGCACAAGCGTCCGGGCAGATCCACAAGCTGCACGTCGAAGTCGGCGACACGGTGCGCAAAGGCGAGCTGCTGGTCGAGATCGACCCCTCCACCCAGCAGGCGCGGCTGGATGCCGGGCGCTTCTCGATCGATAACCTCAAGGCCCAGCTGGCCGAGCAACGTGCCCAGTACCTGCTGGCCCAACAGCAGCTCAAGCGCCAGCGCGACCTGGCCGTCGCCGGCGCCACCCGTGACGAGGACGTGCAAACCGCCGCCGCCCAGCTGAAAGTCACCCAGGCGCGCATCGACATGTTCCAGGCGCAAATCCGCCAGGCCCAGGCCAGCCTGCGCAGCGACGAGGCGGAACTGGGCTACACGCGTATCTACGCGCCCATGGACGGCACGGTGGTGGCGGTGGATGCCCGTGAAGGGCAAACCCTCAACGCCCAGCAACAGACGCCGTTGATCCTGCGCATTGCCAAGCTCTCGCCGATGACCGTATGGGCCCAGGTGTCGGAGGCCGACATCGGCAAGGTACAACCGGGCATGACCGCTTACTTCACTACCCTGGCCGGCGGCAAGCGCCGCTGGACCAGCACCGTGCGGCAGGTGCTGCCGATCCCGCCCAAACCGCTGGAGCAGTCCAGCCAGGGTGGCGGCAGCCCGGCCAGCGTCAGCAATGGCAGCGCCGGCAGCCAGGTAGTGCAGTACAGCGTGTTGCTGGATGTCGACAACCCGGACGGGGCGCTGATGGCCGATATGACCACCCAGGTGTTCTTTGTTGCAGGCCAGGCCAGCCAGGTGCTGACCGTGCCACTGGCGGCGCTGGAGGACGGCGACGACCTGCGCCTGGCGCATGTGCTTACCGGCGAGGGCAAAGTGGTGCAGCGCCAGGTACGCACCGGCCTCAGCGACCGCCTGCGAGTGCAGGTGCTGGAGGGGCTCGACGAAGGCGAGCGCCTGGTCATTGGCGCCCCTGGCGTGAGCGGAGGCTGAATGAGCACGCCATTGATCGAGCTGGTCGACATCCGCAAGTCCTACGGCGGCGTCGAAACGCCCAAGGTCGACATCCTTCACGGCATCAGCATGCGCATCCACCCCGGTGAGTTCGTCGCCATCGTCGGTGCCTCGGGCTCTGGCAAGTCGACCCTGATGAACATTCTTGGCTGCCTCGACCGGCCTACCTCCGGCAGCTACCGGTTTGCCGGCAGGGACGTGGCCGAACTGGACAGCGACGAACTGGCCTGGCTGCGCCGCGAAGCGTTTGGCTTCGTGTTCCAGGGCTACCACCTGATCCCCTCGGGCTCGGCTCAGGAAAACGTGGAAATGCCGGCCATTTATGCCGGCATCGACGCCAGCGAACGCCACGCCCGCGCCAGCGCCCTGCTCGGCCGGCTGGGATTGGCCAGCCGCACCGGCAACCGCCCGCACCAGTTGTCTGGCGGCCAGCAACAACGAGTGTCGATTGCCCGCGCGCTGATGAACGGCGGCCATATCATCCTCGCCGACGAGCCCACCGGCGCCCTCGACAGCCACAGCGGCACCGAGGTGATGGCGCTGCTCGACGAACTGGCCAGCCAGGGCCACGTGATCATCCTGATCACCCACGACCGCGAAGTGGCGGCGCGGGCGCAGCGGGTGATCGAGATCCGTGATGGCCTGGTCATCAGCGACTCGGCCGCCGAGCAACGCCCCGCCGACACCGGCCAAGGGCTGCAGGCCGACCAGCTGCGCCAGCGCCTGGACCGTGGCGCAACCTTGCGCGGGGCGTGGAAAGGCGAGTTGATCGAAGCCCTGCAGGCCGCCTGGCGGGTAATGTGGGTCAACCGCTTCCGCACCGCCCTGACCCTGCTGGGCATCGTCATCGGCGTGGCCTCGGTGGTGGTCATGCTGGCGGTGGGCGAAGGCAGCAAGCGCCAGGTGATGGCGCAGATGGCCGCCTTCGGCTCCAACATCCTCTACCTCAACGGCAAACCGGCCAGCCTGGGTGAACAGGCCGGCACCATCACCCTGGATGATGTCGCCGCCATCGGCCAGCTGCCGCAGGTCAGGCACGTGATGCCGGTGATCGGCGAAAAGATGATGGTGCGCCATGGCAACAGCAGCCAGCGGTTCTACGTGGGCGGCAACAACACCTGGTTTCCCGAGATTTTCAACTGGCCAGCGGTCGAAGGCAGCTTCTTCACCGACGCCGACGAGCGCAACGGCGCGGCAGTGGCGGTGATCGGCCAGAAAGTGCGGGAAAAGATGCTCGAGCCCGGGCGCGATCCGCTGGGGCAGTACATCCTGATCGGCAATGTGCCGTTTCAGGTAGTCGGCATCCTGGCCGGCAAGGGCGCCAGCTCGGGCGACCAGGACAGCGACGGGCGCATCGCGGTGCCCTACTCCGCCGCCGCCATCCGCCTGTTCGGCCAGCGCGACCCGGACTACATCACTGTCTCGGCCATCGACTCTACCCGCGTAAACGAAGCCGAAGCGGCCATCGAGCGGCTGTTGCGCCAGCGCCACAACGGCCGCCAGGATTTCGAGCTGACCAACGATGCGGCACTGATCCAGGCCGAAGCGCGCACGCAGAACAGCCTGTCGCTGATGCTTGGGGCGATCGCAGCCATTTCGCTGCTGGTGGGCGGTATCGGCGTGATGAACATCATGCTGATGACCGTGCGCGAGCGTACCCGGGAAATCGGTATCCGCATGGCAACCGGTGCACGCCAGCGCGACATCCTGCGCCAGTTCCTCAGCGAAGCGGTGATGCTGTCGATGGTCGGCGGCCTGGCCGGCATCGTCCTGGCCCTGGCCATCGGCGGTGGCCTGATGCTGGCCGAAGTGGCGGTGGCCTTTGCCCTGCCCGCCATGCTCGGCGCGTTCGCCTGCGCCGTCGTCACCGGCATCGTGTTCGGCTTCATGCCGGCACGCAAGGCCGCCCGCCTTGACCCGGTCAAAGCCCTTACCAGCGAATAGCCCATGACATTGCCCAGCCGCATCAGCCTGTTGACCTTGTGCCTGCCCCTGTGTGCAACCATTGCCGCCTGCAGCACACCGCCCACACCCGCCAGTGGCATCGCCGCGCCGCCCGCCTGGCAAGGCGGCACATCGGCGTCGGCACAACGGCCGACAACAAAATGGTGGCATGCCTTCGCCAGCCGAGAGCTGGACCGCCTGGTGCAGCGGGCCCTGCTCAATGCCCACGACCTGGCCGCCGCCACCGCGCGGGTACGCCAGGCACAGGCGCGGGCGGTGATTGCTGGCGCGCCTTTGCTGCCAGAGCTGCAACTGGGCCTGAATGGTGAACGCCAACGCCTGCTGCACGGCGATGGCAACGACCAGCTCGACGTCAGCCGCAACCAACCCACCAGTACCTCGTTCGACATGCAGCTCAGCGCCAGCTACGAAATCGACTTCTGGGGCGGCCTGCGCGCGACCCGCGACAGCGCCTTGCGCACGCTTGATGCCAGCCGCCTGGACCGCAAGACCGTAGAGCTGACGCTGGTCAGCGCGGTCGCCGACAGCTACCTGCAAGGGCTGGCCCTGGAACAGCAGTTGCGCATTGCCCGCCTTAACCTGCGCAACGCCCAGGACGTACTGAAGCTGGTCGAGGCGCGCCAGCGCAGCGGTTCTGCGACCCGCCTGGAGCTGGCCCAGCAGCGCAGCCTGGTCGCCACCCAGCAACGTCAGCTGCCGCTGCTGGAACAGAAATGGCAGGACAGCCGGGTCACCCTGGCGACCCTGCTCGGCGACCCCGTGCAGTCGCTGCCCGCCAGCCAGGAGGCGATCGATGCGCTGCAATGGCCGGCCATAGGCAGCGGCGTGCCCAGTGAACTGCTCACCCGTCGCCCGGACATTGCCGCGGCAGAAGCACGGCTGGCTGCAGCCAGTGCCAACGTGCAGGTCGCCCGCGCCGCCATGCTGCCCAAGCTTACCCTTGGGGCCAATCTGGGGGCTGGCGCCAACACCTTTGCGCATTTGTTCGACAGTTCCTACTACACCCTCACCAGTGGCCTGGTCGCACCCATCTTCAACAATGGCCGGCTGCGCGCCGCGCGCCAGCTGGCCGAAGCCGAGCAGGCGGAGCTGTTGGAGGCCTACCGCAGCAGCATCCTCGCCGGGTTTGCCGATGTGGAGAAAGCGCTCAATGCGATCCAGGGCGTGGACCGCCAGCGGCAGTGGCAGGATGAAGAGCTGGATCAGGCGCGGCTGGCGTTCGACCTGGCGCAGCAACGCTATGGGGCGGGGGCCGAAACCCTGCTGACCGTGCTGGAGACCCAGCGCACCTTGTATGTGGCACAAGACCAGCAGGCGCAACTGCGGCTGGCGCGGTTGCAGGGTAGCGTGGCGCTTTACAAGGCGCTGGGGGGCGGGTGGGAGGTTGGGCGGTAGGGTTCATCGACCACATTGCCGGCAGGCCGGTTCTCATAGGGACCGCATCAGGGCTGACAGGCGCTGAATATACCAAGGCATACACCTGTCAGCCCTGATGCAACCTGCACATACCATGGAATTCCCCACAGGTACGGCAGCGATAGCCCCAAAACAGCCCGCAGCTAAGCTCGAACCTTCAGATTGCGCGCATACCACGGCCGCTGCGGCACCCTGGGCCGCAGCTTGTCGAACAGGCCTTCATCGCTGTAGATGATGCGCAATGCCAACTTCATGGTCTCCGGGTCCATCTCCACGCTGCGCCCCGGCCGCAGCCCTGGCACCGTCGAACACCCGTGGGTATCCGGCCCCAGCCACGGGTCCGCCACTTCCACCCAGCGCCCCGGCGCAAACCAGGGCACGCCGTTGACCTCAAGGCGCCGCACCTCACCGGGGTGAAGCCGTTCATGGGCACGGAACCAGTCCTCGATGCGGTCGTCTATCCAGCCGTGAAAATGCCAGAACACCGGGTTTACATGGGATGAAAACGGGTCGCCAAGAAAGTCGTTTTCCGCCGCGAACCAGCGCTCGGCAAAGTCATCCGGCGTGCGTGCCGTCGGCACCGGCATGCCGTTGGAGGGGTCACGCGGCACCGAGGCCCAGCGCATGTGCAGCCAGTCGTGCAGGCCCAGCTCCACCTCCGAGCCGAACTGGCCCAGGGTCAGGGTGCTGAGGTAGTCCGGGTCGGTGTAGCGCGACTCCCAGACCTGGAAGTTGCCGTGGAAGGTGTCCGGGGTCTTGATGTCGCGCACCCACTGGGTGTATTCCCCGTCACCGCTGGCCAGCCAGGTCGGCGGCAAGGCAGTGCCGTCATGGTTGTCGAAGTAGCGGGCAAAGCCTGCGCGGTCACGCTCGAGCTCGGGTTGCGGCAGCGGAAAACGCGTCCATGAGGGCAAGTCTTGCAAGGCTCGGGCGCTGCCGAGCATGTGCCGGTGCATGAAGAAAAAGTCCTCGCCCGAGCCGTTGCGGTCTTTGTGCCGGCCACGTGCGTCACGCTCGTGGTCTCGTGGCCCTGGCTGCCAGCCCAGGCCGCGCAGCGCGCCCTGCTTGTCCTTGTCCAGCTTGTGCCATTTGTCCCGCGACGAATGCCACAGCTGGTGGAACAGGCGATGCTCCGGGGCGATCAGCCGGGCCAGCAGTACCGGGTTGAGCGGGGTACGCTCGCGCGCCTCGGGGAAGGTGCGCTTCACGGCCAGGAAACGGTTGTCCTGCACGGGCAACGACAGTGCGCGGTCCATGCATGCGATGCGCCCGTTGAGGCTTGCCGGGCCGGCGTTGCCGAAACGCCCCCAGACCTGATCGAGCACAATATGGCATTCATAGCGGGCCTGCGCCTGACCGGTTTCGAACAGGCGCCAGCGCAAGCGGCCTGGGGTGTCTGCCAGCAAGTCGCCGACCACCCGGTAACGCGGCTGCGCATCGCCGCGCAAGCGTTCGGGGGTATCCAGGTAGCCGCGCAGGGCGCGGCCGCTGGCGGCCACGTCGAGGAACAGTTCCAGTTCGCCCATGGGCAAGCCATGCAGGCCTGCGTCCTTGCCCTGCATGGTCCAGCGCCAGATGCCGCGCAAGGTGTCGCCCAGCTGCTGCAGCCCGGTATCGGCCAGCTCGACGACGGCCTCGCCAGGGGTTTCCGGGAACTCCTCGGCGGCCCGCTGGCGTTGCACATACAGTGCACCCAGCGCACCGGGCACCACCACACCCGTCAATGCCACACCGGCGATGAAACCGCGTCGGGAAATCGTCATTGCATACCTGTGCATTCATTGCGGCCATGGAGCACGGCCCGTCCAAGGCTAGAACGTTGCGCGGGCGACGAAATTTAACGGCGCAGCGCCCCTGTCACTGGCTAAATTTCCCGGCTGCGGGCTCGTTCCCTCCAGGTAGCGGCGGCCTCTGTGCCCATCCCTCGACGGTGAACCTACTGAGACCAAGATGACGACTCCACGCTGGAAGAAAGCCCTGTTTATCAGCCTGGCCGCGGCAGTTGCCGCAGGGGCCGGGTTCGCCGCCTGGCACTACTTCGCCACACCCGCTGGCTACTCGCGCGAGGTGACCCGCCAGGCCAACGACCTGCAGCAACGCATCATCTCGTTCGATAGCCATATCACCCTGCCGCTGGCCTTCGGCACCGAAGGCAGCGAAGCCGACAAGGACGGCGATGGCCGCTTCGACCTGGCCAAGGCTGCGCGCGGGCGCTTGTCGGGCGCGGCCCTGACCATCTTCGCCTGGCCCGAGTCCTGGACCGGCAGCGGCGGCCCGCACCGCCCTACCCCGGGCTTCGTCGAGGCTGCCCGGCATACCCAGGAAGTGCGCTTCAACGCCATCAGCGCCATGGTCCGCGACTTCCCGCAGCAGGTCGGCATCGCCTACACACCGCAAGACATGCGGCGCCTGCACGGCGAAGGCAAGTTCGCGGTGTTCCTCAGCATGCTCAACGCCTACGCGCTGGGCGATGACATCGATCAACTCGACCGCTGGGCCGCGCGCGGCGTGCGCATGTTCGGCTTCAGCTACGTGGGCAACAACAGCTGGGCCGACTCTTCGCGCCCGCTGCCGTTCTTCAATGATACTGCCGATGCACTGGACGGCCTTTCGCCGGTCGGCAAGCGTGCCGTACAGCGGCTGAACGACCTGGGCGTGATCATCGATGTGTCGCAGATGTCGAGCAAGGCGCTGGTCCAGGTGGTCGCCCTCAGCCGCGCACCGGTGGTGGCTTCGCACTCGGCGCCGCGGGCGATGGTCGACATCGACCGCAACCTCTCCGACAAGGAGCTGCAGCTGATCAAGGACAGTGGCGGCGTGGTCCAGCTGGTGGCCTTCTCCACCTACCTCAAGCCCCTGAGCAGCAACACCCAGGACAAGCTCAACGCGCTGCGTGCCCGCTACGCCCTGCCACCGCTGGCCAACCTCAACTACGCACTGATGCCCGGCGATCCGGTGATTGCCGGCTGGCCCGAGCCGAAGGTGGGCCAGTATGCCAACGAGCTGTACGGCATTCTCGACGAAGAGCCGCCAGCCACCCTCAAGGACTTTGGCGACGCCATCGACTACACGGTGCGCAAGGTGGGTATCGACCATGTCGGCCTGAGTTCGGACTTCAACGAAGGCGGCGGCATCGACGGCTGGCATGACGCCAGCGAAGCACGCAATGTCACCGCCGAGCTGATCAGCCGCGGCTACTCGGAGGCGGATATCACCAAGCTCTGGGGCGGCAATTTCCTGCGGGTGTGGGAACAGGTACAGCGCACCGCGCAGCCTGTGGCCACTTCGTCTCCATAACTCGTCGAGCACAGCCATGAATGATCGCCGCACCTTTCTCAAGCAGGCTGGCCTGCTGGCTGCCGCCCTGCCCTTGAGCGGCCCGGGCGGATTGCTGCCTGCAGCCCACGCAGCGCCTGCGAAACCGCTCACGGGCGATAACTGGGCCGGCTTTCGCGAGCTGTTCGAGCTGGACCCGGGCTATGCGCACTTCGCCAACTTCCTGATCACCTCACACCCCAGGCCGGTACGCGAAGCCATCGAGTCCCTGCGTGCCCGCTTCGACCGTCACCCGGCACAGATGGTCGACTGGGACAGCCAGTCCGAGTGGAAGCACGAAGCCGCCGTGCGCGAGTCGGCCGCCCGCTACCTCGAAGTGACACCCCGGCAGATCGCCCTGACCGGCAGCACCACCGAAGGCCTCGGGCTGATCTATGGCGGGCTGAAGATTGCTCCAGGGCAGGAAATTCTTACCACCGTGCACGAACACTCGGCAGCCCGCCATACCATGGGTTTTCGCACTACCCGCGACGGCACGCCAGTGCACCGGTTGCGCTTGTTCGAAGAACCGGCCAAGGTCAGTACCGACCAGGTGCTGGCAACGATTGCGGCTGCCATCGGGCCGAAAACCAGGGTACTGGGGATGACCTGGGTCCACTCGGGCAGCGGTGTGAAGCTGCCAGTGGGCGAAATAGGCAAGCTGGTGCGCGAGGTCAATCGCCAGCGTGACGAACAGGACCAGATTATCTACGTGATTGACGGGGTGCACGGCTTTGGCGTTGAAGACGTGCGCTTCGCCGACTTCAATTGCGATTACTTCATCGCCGGCACGCACAAATGGATGTTCGGCCCGCGAGGCACCGGGATCATCTGTGCAGCCTCCAGCGAAATGAAGCTACTGACGCCGACCATTGCCTCGTTTTCGGAGAATGAGGATTTCGCCACGATCATGACGCCAGGCGGTTATCACGCGTTCGAGCACCGCTGGGCGCTGGGCAAGGCGTTCGATTTGCACCTGCAGCTCGGCAAGGCGGCAGTGCAGGCGCGTATCCATGGGCTGAACGACGCCCTCAGGCAGCGGCTTGAGGCACTGCCCGGGATCGAACTGGTCACCCCGCGCAGTGCCCGCTATTCGGCGGGTTTTACCTTCTTCCGGGTCAAGGGGGAGGATGCCGATGAGGTGGCCAAGTACCTCAACAGCCAGCGCATCGTTGTGGATGCAGTGTCGCGGGATGCCGGGCCGGTGGTGCGTACGGCGCCTGGCCTGCTGAATACCGAGGCTGAGATCGAGCGGTTGGTGGATGTATTGGCGCGACGTGTTCGCGGGTGACGCCCTGGGCGGGCGCGTTGCGGCTTCAAGCTTCAAGCTTCAAACTTCAAGCCATGGGCATCAACACCAAGTTGACATTCATTAGCGAGGATGGCGCTAAGTCACCTTTCCGCCCTTACGGCGGGTCACTTTTGTCTTGGCAAAAGTAACCAAAACCGCCCGCTCCCATCATCCGGCCCCTACGCTGCGCTTCGGGGTCCCCTCACTCCGGCCTTGCTCCCGGGAGGACCGCGCTGCAGGCCCCATCCTGGGGCCCAGCGCTTGACGGGCATCCATGCCCGTCACCT
>NZ_JABMCW010000114.1:0-15588 GCF_013179705.1 Pseudomonas sp. CM25
GGGACGGAAGATTACCATCGCCCGGTGCGCTCGGAATACGAAGCGGGGCTGTTGGTGATCGCCAACTACCGAAACATGAATCGTGCGCTGGGTGAGGTTGATCCGAACGTGCTGTCGAAACTGTCCAGGCCATTACGCGTGCAGTTGCATGATGCACTGGGGCATGTCCATGTGGTGCAACTCGATTATCTGCCTTCCACCACAATCGGTGATCGAAACGTATTGGTGCACAGCGTGCCTTCACGGCCAACGGCCGGCGATGACTCGATCATTCGCCTGGTTAACTTGAATGCGGGGGAGTCGGTATGAAATCAACAACCTTGAACAGCGTTTTCGCCTGTTTGCTCTCAGTGTGTAGCTTTGCCTGGGCCGATCAACCGAATTTGCCCAAGCAGCTCAATCCCAGAATCGAGTTTGCGCAAAAGATGGATGGCGAGCAGAGGCCTGGCGGCCGGCAATGCTCAATCGGTATTCCGGAAAGTGGACACAAATTCAATAAAATGTCCGATACCGTGTGTAAAAATGACGTTGTGACGTTCTTCAGATTCGTCGATGTCCCGTCCACGACGAACGTGCATTTATCATCCGAGCTGAGTTGCGCGGGGGGCGACTGGATGTTTGGTGTGCGGGCAATCAAGCACCCCACCACCTCAAAGTGGGTAGACATTCGAAATCTCGTAAACGTGAAAGAAGGAACTATCATTCAACCGGGCCTGATTAAAAGTCATGATCGCTACAGTAGCGGCAATATTGAAGGCAAGCTGAGTTGCGCAACTGTCTATGCGCCAGGAGGCTCCGCCTCTGTCGCAGAGGGAGAGCGACCATGAGCGCATCCACCGCTGTGCACTCCAACGCTTTCAATTTCTCTGCCTATATTGAAACCGGTGTCGATCCGCGTACCGGTCAATATACGATGTCCATCAAACTGCCTGCATTGAAGGGCAACGCCCTGCAGGGCCCGGATTTCGGTCTGACGTTGTTCTACAGCCCGTTGAACAACGAGGATTCCGGGTTCGGCAAAGGCTGGAATCTGCAACTTACGCAAGTGCGCAATAACCTCGTGACGCTGAGCAGTGGTGAGTCTTACAAGATTACCGGTACCTCCTCGTCTACCGGGCGCCTGGAAATGAGCGAGCAGAAGCTGCGGCACTTCGACCTGTACCCGGAACCTGCAGGCCCCGACGGTGCCGAGCGTTTCCGTGTGGAGCATCGCTCCGGCCTGGTCGAGGTGCTGAAAACGATGGGCTCGGGCGCAGGCCAGGTTGCCTTGCCCATCGAACTGCATTCGCCGCTTGGCCATGTGCTGTACCTGCAATACACGCCTTTTCAGAACGGTCACGTGCTACTGAGTGAGGTGCGGGATGAGGATGAAACACTGCTGACGTTGCAGCGTGTGGGCAACAGCCGCGTCGAAATCCTGTGCTATCCCTACGGGGGCGCGGGCGGCGACCCGCTGGCGCGCTATGGCATGACCTTGAGCGGCAGCGACTTGCGGGTCAGCGAGATCACCCTGCCCACGGCCAACCAGGCACGTTGGCGCTTCACCTATCGGGATGTGCGTGGGTACCTTTGTGTGAGCGAGGTGCGTACGCCTTTTGGCGGCCACGAGCGGATTTTTCACGAGGACGCCGGGCACCAGTTCCCGCCCAGCGCCAACCGGGCAAATCTGCCACGGGTCACCCTTCACGAAACGCTGCCAGGTTTTGGCCAGCCTGCCAGCGTGGTGCGCTATGAATACCCCGACGCGCACAATTTCATCGGTGGCGGCAGTACGGTTCCTTGGTCTGATGAAGGCCTGGACAACCTTTACCGGGTAGACAAGGGGTATACCTACCAGACCGTTGAGCGCCATGAAGTGCAGGGTAGAACCGTGCGCTCGATCACGCGTACGTTCAACCGTTTTCATCTGCTGACCGACCAGGACACCGTTCAGGGAGACAAACGGCTGCAGGCGTTCAGCGTCTATGGGGAAGTGGACGGTTCGTTCGATCAGCAGCCGCCTTTCTTCCAGTTGCCCCACCAGGAAACCCAACGCTGGTCACTGGTCAGCAACCCTTTGAAGCAGCGCGAAGAAACGCAGGCGACAACCTACGATACCCACGGTAATGTGCTGACTCGGTTACTGCCGAACAAGGTGCTTGAGACCAATGTCTGGTATCAGGGCGCAGAGGAAGGGGACCCGCACGGTTTCGTGCGCAACCTGAAATCCAGGGAGGTGAAGCCTGCAGCTACAGGGCAGGGCAGTGCGCGTACCTTGATCCAGCAGTACCAGTACAGGCAGTTGATGCCGCTGGGCGGCTATCTGAAGAAAGCCTGGCGGTTGGTCGATGTCGAGACACTGAGCGAGCCTGGCGCACAGCCTGGCGAATTCCACGAAAAAGTCGCCAGGGTGTATTTCGACGCCCCTGCCGAGCCATTCAGCTATGGTCGAGTGCAGTTGCAGACCCTGAGTTACCCGGGCGACGAGCCGGGCAAGGCGCTCGACACCGCAACGCATTACGTTTACAGCCTGCCTGACGACACGCGTGCATTGCAGACCCTGCAAACGCAGGTAGGTTTTGACGGCGAAACCAAGACCATTATCTTGCAGCATGGCCTTGAAACGGGTGAGCCGGTGCTCAATCGGGACGATAACGATGTCGAAATCCGCTATGAATACGATGCTTTGCGCCGAGTGATTGTTGAAATCGTTGCGCTAGGCAAGCCAACCGAGGCTTACCGTCGGTACAAGTATTTCCTGTGCGCTTACGACAACGAGCAGGCTCAGCAATGGGCGTCCGATGTCAAGCAGGTAGAGACCCATACCCTGTTCGACGGCCTCAGTCGCCCGGTCTTCGAAGAGCGTGAAGACCGGGACAGCGCCACGTTCGCCGGTGCATCCCGGCCTATTTATCGCGCGCAATACGACGAGCTCGGCCAGCTGTCGAAGGAAACAGAGATCGATTGGCTGGGTGATCGCCTGCTCGAGTTGACCAGCACCTACCACTACGACGACTGGGGTCAGCAGTACAGTGTCACGCTGCCCGAGGGTGTGACCGAGGTCGAGGAAGTCGATCAGGTGGCAAGCAAGGATGGCCCGGTGCATCGCACCTGGCGAGAAGTGGGTGGAGTACGCTGTAGCGGTATCACCGAAACTTGGCAAAACCTGTTTGAAAAACCGTCGCGGATCGAGCGTTTTGCCCTCGACGGCAGTACTGTGGTCAGCCTGCAGGTCAATGAGTACGACGGCCTCGGTCGCCTCAGCGCGGAAAAACGCGGGAGCGGTACCGGCCAGCGCATCGACCAATATCGCTATGACGTTTTTGACCGTGTTCTAGAACATGGCCTGCCGGACCGTACCAACAAGGTTTATCGTACGTACGCCTTTCATAGTCGCAATGACCTGCCTGAAAGCATCAGCGTGGGTAGTTCCGAGGCGACGGCGCGTTTGCTCGGTCTGCAGAAATTCGATGGCCTCGAGCGGCGCATCATGGCGACGACAGGCGGACGGCGACAGGTGTTCGAGTTCGCCCCGGGCGAACGGCAACCGTGCAGGGTGCGAGCGGCTGACGGCAGGGTGATCGAATACCAGTATGACCCCTCGCTCAGTGAGGAGCCGGTAAGGCGGGTATTGGCCGGAAAAACCGCGCAATATGACTACGACCCTAAAAACGCCAGGCTGAGGCATTGCGAAGAGAACAGTGCTGACGATGGCACCCGTTATCTCATGGACCGAGACTACTTCCTCGGCAATGGTGAGGTCCGGACAGAGACGCGGACCGTGGAGGGTGAAGCCTTCACCATGGTTTACGACTACAGCTACCGCAGTCGCCTGCGCGGTTACCTGGACGTGCTGAACCAGATGCAGTGCTACGAGTATGACGACTTCGGCCGCCTGGTGAAAACTACGTTGAGCGCGCCGGTGGCTGCGAACTCCCGCTACCGAATGCGTCGTGAACCGGCAGCGCAGCAGTTGTTGCTGATATCGACGTTCGAGTATGACGAGCAGGGGCGCATGGCGTCCTACTCCACGCAGGATGTCGTGACGGGGCAGGCGTTGACCACCCGGCTTGAATATGACGAGTTCGACAGAGAGATACTCCGTACCTTCGATTTTGGCGACACCCTGCAAACCCTCAAGCAGGATTATGACCAGTTCGATTGCCTGAACTATCGAATCCTGGAAGAGCTCGACAAGAAAGCTGACCCAAGCTACCTCAAGCTGCTGCGTCACGAAACATACCAGTATGATCGGCGTGGTCGGCTGCAGAACTACACCTGCACGGGCCCCGCGGCGCCTGTCGACCCCTCCGGTAAGGTTATTGCCCGCCAGACGTTCGGCTTCGATGCGGTCGACAACATCATCTCGGTCAGCACCCAGAGCCCGGAGGAAGCCCGCCCACAGCTAACGCGGTACGAGTTCACCAATATCGCCGACCCGGCGCAACTGACCAGAATCGTCCCACCTGCCCCGCTGTCGCCTGTCGAACTGGAGTACGACTTGAATGGCAATTTGACCAGGGATGAGCAAGGCCGGGTGTTGATCTATGACTCACTCAACCGCCTGCTGGGGGTCGAGACCTCCACAGGTGAACACTGCCTCTATCATTACGACCCCGAGAACGTCCTGTCCGCGACCTCATCTGGCTGAGGGCTTACGCTGAAGCAAGGCCGGTGTCATGGCCGGCCTTGTTTTGCTAGCGGTAGCGAATGGTAAAGTTCAGGGCCCCTTTGGCAAGGCCAGCACCTACTGCGCCGCTCGCCTCCAGCTGATAGAAGCGAGCCTCGAAGTCCAAGGGTACCTCGCCCTTCTTCAAGGGTATCAGTTCGTGCTCCGTGCCCAGTTGCATCGGCTTCCCGGCGTAGAGCATCTGGATGCCCACGCCGCGTGCATCGGAGTCGTCGGTCAGGCTGAACACGTGTTCTCCCGCGGGGCCTACTGGCTTTGAACCATTGATGCCATGGAGCTCGATGGTGGCCAACGTCTCATTGTCCGGATCGCTATCCACCTGGCAATTGCTCAAGCGAATCCGGAAAGGCTTCGCGGTCGTGGTGAAGCCCGGGCCGGTGAAGTCTTTGGTGTTCCATTCGCCGAGATCCACCGGTAAGGCGCTGGTCGCAGCGAGTACATCGCACTGGGTCTGGATGATCGATGCCCGCAGGCTGAATTCGAGTACCTTGCCCAGGCCGGTATCCACGTGGCCAGTGATCAGTGGGCCGTCCACTACATGGATCCCAGGTGACAAGTCGCCCGTCTTGACCAAGGTGAGAGTGTGGTTAAAAAAGAACATCTCGACGGGGGCCAACCTCACTTGCTCGTACCAGGAGGTGAATGGCACATAGGGTGAAGGTTCCGGGTTGAATTGGTCGGTTCCCCCCTGAAACGGAAGCCCCATCATTATGATTGCGCCGACGCCTGGGATGCTGGTGTTCAGGATAGGCGCATCCGAAAGGTGGCTGTCAACAGTGGCTATGGGGGGGTGAACACCGAAGGAGGCTGCCATGTCGAAGTTGATTCGCTTGCCCTTGGGATCACAGGTAAGGACCAAAAGGTTTCTGTCAGGAAGAGACGTTGATCCGAAAGTGGCGATCGTTCTGCCGATCCGCGCGTCGCGCGGGACGTAGAGGGTGCCCAGGTCCCGTTCATATTGCATGATCCCGGCGCTGCGCAGGGGGTCGAACCAGCACCGCTCGTCTCGGTCGGACGTTGCCATAGCCTGAGCTGCTGGCCAGACCAGCGCCATCAGCAAGGCTCGGCGCAGGTTTTTCTTGATGTCTTTCATGGCTTTCCTGAAGCGCGTAGGGCAGCCACTTGCGAGGCTGCCGTGCGATTGATTTGCTAGATACAGGTGAGGGTTTGCAGGCGATAACCGTCGACCAGCGGAGCGGCCAGCGGGTCGACGTTTAGCTGGCAACTGGCCTCGGGCTGGTCGCCCCAGCTCACCAGCAAGGGGTGATCCACACTCGGGCTGGTGAGCATGACTACGCCGGCTTGCCCAACCATGCCGATCGGCTCGCCGTCTTTACCCAGCACCTGGGCACCAAAGGGCAGGGGCTGGCCGCCCGCGCCGTGCAGGGTCAGCACCAGGCGCGAGACGCGGCTGGCCTCAAAGCGTCGTTTCACCACTGCACCTCGCCGTGGCACCACTTGTGCGGTGCCATTGTCGATTTGCACATCAGGGTCCAGGCGGTCGGTTTCCAGCACGATCGCGTTGGCCCTGTAAGGTTGCAGGTGGGGCAGCAGTGCATAGCCGTGCGCATCGGTGCGGGTGCCGACCGCGTTCTGCAGGCCGACATCGGCCACGCCGGGGACTTCGACCAAGGCTGCGGTATCACCCAGGTAGCGACCGAATGCCAGCCCATCCGCGTGCAGCAGCACAGCGCCACTGGCATTCAACGACAGGCTGCGATAAACGCTGCCCTCGGTAATACCACCACTCAAGCTTGCGTAGGGCGCCTGGTGGCCGAGGGACAGGGCCGCAGTTTTACGGTCGCTTTCGTCACGGCTGAGGCTGGCGCTGTAGCTGAGTGCGCGTTCGGTGTCATTGCCGCTGAGCGTAGCGCGTTGGCTGTGGCCTCTGGCGTTGTGCTGCAGGCCGAAAGAGGCATTGAGGGGGCGGCCGAAATGCAATGGCATCGACACGCTCAGGCCGAACTGGCGATCGCTGCCGTAGCGGTCGGCCAATGACTGTGAGGCGAACAGGCTGTAACTGACACCGCGGTGATGGGTGTTGAAATTGAACTGATATTGCCGCTGGCTAGCACTGCGCTGCCAGTAGTCCTGTTGTGACAAGGTGAGGGTCATCGAACTGCTCCTGCCCAGGCTCTGGTGCACAGATGCCTCCAGCCGACTACGGCGGCCGCCGCTGAACTTTGCGTCATTGCTGCGCTGGCGCAGCGCCTCATCGAAGTCACGGTAACCTTGTGTCGAATAGCGGTAACCTGCGAAACGCAAGTTGGTATTGCTAGTGAACGCTTTACCGTACTTCAGTGCGTAGCTCGTACCCTGCACATCGCGCTCATGGGTGTTGTCTATTGTGCTGAATGCCTGAGTAACGTCGAAGGCCAGCGCCCCAAAGTTGCCGAGGTCCTTGCTCAGGCCCAAGTTGCCCGCGCGGTAGAACTCACTTGCCATCAACCCGCCGTAAAGGGTGGTGTTCCACTGGGTGCCAAGTGCCAGTGTGCCCTGCCAGAGCAGGGGGGTGTCGAGTCGAGAAGAAGGATTGTAGCGCCCCAAGGTTGCACTGTAGCGCCAGACACCCGGTCGCATCAGGCTGTTGATGGTCGAGAATGGCTGTATGAACCGCCGTACCTGGCCATCGGCCTCGGTCAGGACGACTTCCAGCTCGCCACTGCCTGCTGTGCTGAGATCGTCGATGGCATAGGGCCCGGCGCTGACGTATGTCGAATAGATCGGATAGCCATTCTGCCAGACCTCGACCTTTGCCCGGCTTTGCGCTACCCCGCGAATGATGGGGGCGTAACCGCGCTGATTGTCGGCCAGCATGCTCATGTCAGACGCCACACGCATACCCGAGATCGGGACTGAGCGAAACACGTCGCTGTCGGTGAAAGTTTCGCCAAGGGTCAGATTGGCACGGGTACCCGGAATATCCCGCTGAGCGAAAGTTTGCACTCTGGTCCATTCACGCCCGCCCTGGCTGTCGTGGCGCCAGGATTGTGTGCTGCGCAGGCGCCACTCGCCTAGATTGACGCCAGTGTTCAGGTACAGGTCGCCACTGTTGAAGCGGCCTGCGTAGCGATTGTTGCCTTGCAGGGTCGACGCTTGGTAGCTGATGAAGGCGGCATTGATACCGCTTTCCCAGCGAGACGGGTCGACCTGCCCGGCGCTGTCTCGGCGCATTGCGATCTGGGGGATTGAAATGCCCAAGTGCAGCTCCCCCGGTGAAAAGATGACTTGCGCGCCCGGCACCACTGCCGTGAGGTCCAGGCAATCTTTGCTCTGATCATCCGGGTTGGCCAGCGCTTCCAGGCGCAGGCCCCATTCCCCGAGCAGCTTTGCGGCAAGGCAAGGTTGCAGTTCGCCGTCCGGGTTCGGCTGGAAGTCGAGCTCATGTTGACCGACCGGTTCGAGGTTGACCTGCACGCTGACGCGGTAAACGCCAGGCGCCAGTGCCTGATCGCTGGTGAGTTTGCTCAGGGACCAGACGCCAACCTCTTCAGGCTGGCCCGGTACCTGGCGCAGGAAGCCGCTCTGGAACCCTGAGTCTGCGTGTGCGCACGGCAGTGCGAGCAAGGCCGAGCCACCCAACACGCGCAACAGTGCGCTGCGCGGGCTGTGCGAAATGCACCAGCGTAGTGAGGGGAGGAACATGGTGATGTCCTTTGTTGCTGCGAGGCCGGCCCTAGTTGGGCAAATGAATAGGTGAAGTCAGCGGGGTGGTATATCCACCGTAGTCATTGATAACGGAAAATTCGGCGCGCAAGCCGGCGGTTCGGGCAATACCGTCAACGGGGTAATCCTGTGCAGCGAAGGGCGCTACCATGGCGGTGTTCCTTAGTTTGTGTTGCTGCCCTGGGCCATGCACGTTCAGGCGAATGAAGGTGACATGAAACGGTGAGGGGTTATCAACCCGCAAATAGGGCTTACCGTTTTTTTCTATCAATGAAAACTTCAGGGATTTCAATTGGCTGGTGGACGAACCTTTCAGTTGCTGCGGTCGATAAAACATCTTGATGCGGGTTCGCATCGCAATGTTGAGGGTGTTGCCAGGCGCGTCACTGGCTTCGGGTATTTCCTGAACATTGAGGAAAAACAGCGACTCGCGATCGTCGGGCAGTGTGCGAGGTAGTCCATTGATTTGCACAAGCTGCTCTTTGCCGGGTGGCAATTTGAACAACTGTGGTGCTGGCAGAAACGGTACGGCGGTTGTATTGTCATCGGCACTGGTGTTGATCCACGTCTGCACGGCATATGTCTGCGTGCTGGGATTGCGCACGACCACCGTTGTATTGCGCTTGTCACTGTGGAACACCAGTCGGGTATTGTTCAAGGCCAACGCCGCCTGGGCACTGGTAATGGGCAAGGTGTACAGCAATATGGCCATGCAGGCGCCCATGAACGGACGCAGGCATGCCGCCGCTGGAAATAAGCCGGGCATGAAGGAGGTTCCTTTGGGACCCAGACGTCGAGGACGCCTGGGTGATGCAACGAAGCGAAGTGACACGCCAGGCCAGGCCGGGCGAGCTTTCTATCAGATGATATCGACGGTGAAGGTCACCATCGCAGAGGCTGTGCCAGCGGTCACCGTAGGCGCAATGGAGCGGTAGTAGGCGTTAAACGACAGGCGCGTTTCATCAGTGTTATTCAGATCATACGCATCAGTGGCGATGCCGGGCTTGATGACTTTGCTGTCTTTATCACGCAGCGAAATGGCCACACCTTTTGCGCCGTCAGAGCCTCCTGTCACCGCGAAGTAGTCACCGCTTGGATCGGCGGTACCGGTGAAGGTGACGGTAGCGCTGTTGTCAGCGAAGCCGCATTTGGCCCCATCGCGAATTACCAGATCGAAGCGTTTGCCAACATATTCTTCACCCACGTTCTCGAACTTGCTGGCTGGCACGTCACCCAGGCGGATAGCGCTGACGGGACTGTTGTCACCAGGATTGACGATTTCAATCGGGCAGCCGTCGGCGGTAATGCGGCCTTCGAAATTCAGGGTGCTGGTGCTGGCGAAAGCCGAAGTGCCTGCGGTGAGGGTAAGCAGGCCGAGCGAAAGTGCCACGAGGGATTGTTTCATGGGTTCGATAATTCCTGAGTCAAGTTGTGATGGAGTACTGCTGAAGTCACGGCTATATGTGGGGCGTTATGCATTGCCACTGCTGCGCTTCGGCGCTGATTCTATTGATGGTACTTGGTTTATTTCAATGGGAATTTAAGCCGTTTATTTGTTATTTATTTATGTATAGGGGGCGGGGTTATTTACTGTTGTATTTTCTGTGTGTGGTGGCGGATATTTACCGATGCTGCGTTGAGTGCTGTGGGTGCAATAAGTGTTTTCTGAATTATGATTGGGATGCGTTACCGTCAGAGGGCATAACGTAATTGCAAGTAAGAGGGGCAAGCGGGGGAGCGGCGGGCGAGCGCAGGAGAACAGTTGTGTGCTGGCGACAAGGCAGAGGTGGCGCGGTGCCGAGAAGGTGCAGACGCCTCGCGGTGCAGGGTCGAGGCGTCGGGGAAAGGTTGCTAGTGCGAGCTGTCGCCGCCATTGAAACTCAGCAGTTGTTTTTCCTGGTGCCAGTCAAAAGGTTCATCGGCCTGTTCGGCCTCATAGCGACGCTCTTCCAGTTGCTGGTAGAGCGCCAGCTCATCATCCGGCATGAAGTGCAGGCAGTCGCCGGCAAAGAACCACAACAAGTCACGCGGGACCAGATGGGCAATCTGCGGGTAGCGCTGGATCACCTGGCAGATCAGGTCCTGGCCCAGGTACTGGCTTGCCAGCGGGTCCTGTGGCAGCAGCGTGAGCAGTTCGTCGAAGCGTTCGAGGAACAGGGCGTGGCTTTCTTCTGGCACCTGCTCTGCTTCACCCAGTGCCACCAGGATGGTGCGCAGGTGCTGGAGCAGTTGCAGGTGATATTCCAGGTGGGGGGTGGCCATGGAATGGGTCCTCGGTATGGCTGAAACGGGGGGCGGAGTATACGCCGCCCCCCGTTGCCCGCGAAGGGTCAGCGCACTTTGCCCGGTTCAGGTAGCAGCTGCGCCTTGTCGAAGGCATCGACATCGATCACCTTGCGGCGCGCCTGTTCGGCCTCGTGCAGGCGCTGGCCTTCGCCCGGCTGCAGCACGCCGGCCTCGACGGCGGCGTCGATGGCGGACTGGCCAGGTGCAGGCTGTACTTTTCCTTCTTTGATGGCCTGGTGCAATGCTTTACCTGTTGGCGCCGCATCGTCCAGCAGGTCGCTGGCCCTTTGCAAGGCTGCAACCGGGTCATCTTCGCCCTGCGGGCGATAGCAGCCCGCCAGCAGTTCTTCCAGCGCCGGGTCGCCCTTGCGACGGCCAATCAGCTCTGCCACTTCGGCATCCAGTTCATCGCAGGGGCCGGTATGGCGACGGCCGAAGGGGAACACCAGCACCCGCAGCGAGCAGCCGACGAGGCGGTTGGGGAAGTTGTCGAGCAGGCGGTCCAGCGCCCGCTCGGCCTGGCCCAGGCTTTCTTCCATGGCCCAGCGCAACAGCGGCTGCAGGTGTTCAGGGGAGCCCAGGTCGTGGTAGCGCTTGAGCGCAGCGCTAGCAAGGTACAGGTAGCTCAGCACATCACCCAGGCGGGCACTGAGGCGTTCGCGGCGCTTGAGCGCGCCGCCCAGCAGCATCATCGACAGGTCGGCCATCATCGCGAAGGCGGCAGCCTGGCGGTTGAGCGCGCGGAAGTAGCCCTGGCTCAAGGCATCACCGGGCACGCGCTCCAGGCGACCCAGGCCCAGGTTCAGCACCAGCGTGCTGGCAGCGTTGCCGGCGGCGAACATGATGTGCTTCATCAGCAAGTCGTCAAACTCGCGCAACGCCTGCTCACGGTCTTCGCGCCCGGCCAGGGCCATTTCCTTGAGCACGAACGGGTGGCAGCGGATGGCGCCCTGGCCGAAGATCATCAGGTTGCGCGAGAGGATGTTCGCGCCTTCGACGGTGATGAAGATCGGCGCCCCTTGCCAGTTGCGCCCCAGGTAGTTGTTCGGGCCCATGATGATGCCCTTGCCGCCATGCACGTCCATGGCGTGCTGGATGCATTCGCGGCCGCGCTCGGTGAGGTGGTACTTGAGGATCGCCGACAGTACCGAGGGCTTTTCGCCCAGGTCCACGGCCTTGGCCGTGAGCAGGCGTGCGCTGTCCATCAGCCAGGCGTTGCCGCCGATACGAGCCAGCGACTCCTGGATGCCTTCGAAGGCCGCCAGCGGCACATTGAATTGCTCGCGGATGTTGGCGTACTGGCCGGTGACCAGGCTGGTGTACTTGGCGGCGCCGGTACCGACTGCGGGCAGGGAGATCGAGCGGCCGACCGACAGGCAGTTCATCAGCATCATCCAGCCCTTGCCGAGCATGGCCTGGCCGCCGATGAGGAAGTCCAGCGGTACGAATACGTCCTTGCCGCTGTTGGGGCCGTTCATGAACGCGGCGCCCAAGGGCAGGTGACGCTTGCCGATATCCACACCCGGGGTGTCGGTGGGGATCAGTGCCAGGCTGATCCCCAGTTCCTCCTGTTCGCCCAGCAGGTGGTCAGGGTCGTATGCCTTGAACGCCAGCCCCAGCAGCGTCGCGACGGGGCCCAGGGTGATGTAGCGCTTTTCCCAGTTCAGCCGCAAGCCGATGACTTCCTCGCCCTGCCATTGGCCTTTGCAGATGACCCCGGTGTCGGGCATCGCGCCGGCGTCGGAGCCGGCCAGCGGGCCGGTCAGGGCGAAGCAGGGGATGTCATCGCCGCGGGCCAGGCGCGGCAGGTAGTGGTTGCGCTGCTCGTCGGTGCCGTAATGCAGCAGCAGTTCGGCCGGGCCCAGCGAGTTGGGCACCATCACCGTGGAGGCGAGGTCGCCGCTGCGGGTGGCCAGCTTCATGGCTACCTGCGAGTGGGCGTAGGCGGAAAAGCCTTTGCCGCCGTACTCCTTGGGAATGATCAGGGCGAAGAAGCCATGGTCCTTGATATGCGCCCAGGCTTCGGCTGGCAGGTCCATGTCCTGGCCGATCTGCCAGTCGCTGACCATGGCGCACAGTGCTTCTGTGGGGCCATCGATGAAGGCCTGTTCTTCATCCGTCAGCTTGGGTGCCGGATAGGCGAGCAGGGTGCGCCAGTCGGGGCGACCGCTGAACAGCTCGCCGTCCCACCACACGGTGCCGGCGTCGATCGCTTCGCGCTCGGTCTGCGACATCGGCGGCAGGGTGCGCTGAAACCAGCTGAACACCGGGCCGGTGAATACCTTGCGGCGCCAGTCCGGCAGCGCGACCAAGGCGACTTTGAGCGCCAGCACGATCCAGATCAACGTCAGCAGCCAGCCAGGGGCACTGCTGAAAATGCCCATCAGCAGCACATACGCCGCCATGGTGCCCAGGATCTGCAAGGGCGCCAGGCGCCGGTGCGTGAGGTACGCCGCGCCGACCACCAGCACTACCAACCACAACAGCAACATAATCGGTCCTCCTTGGAACCAAGGGCTTGAGCCGTCCCGGATAGCTTAGACGCAACGCCGGGAACGACAGGGTCAGAACAGTGACAGGGTGTGGCGGCGGGAGTTTCAGATCCTTGTTTTTCCGTACTTGCCCAAATCGCCGGCAAGCCAGCGCCCACAGGTCACCACGGGTTGAAGCTTTGCGTGGTACTTATGAGCGCTGGCTTGCCGGCGATCGGGCCGGTACAGGCGACGAAACTCTGGAGTAGACTGTGCCACCTGCGCATTCATAAGGACGTTGCCATGCTGAAGATCTGGGGCCGCAAGAATTCGAGCAATGTACGCAAGGCGCTGTGGATCGCCCACGAACTGGGCCTTGATTTCGAATCCATCGACGCTGGCGGCGCCTTCGGCGTGGTCAACGAGCCGCACTACCGCGCCCTTAACCCCAATGGCCTGGTGCCGATGCTCGAAGATGGCGACCTGACCCTGTGGGAGTCCAATACGATCGTCCGCTACTTGTGCGCCGAGTACGGCGCCCAGCAGGGCTGGTACCTGGCAGACCCGCGCCAGCGCGCCCTGGCCGACAAGTGGATGGACTGGACCACCTCATCCTTCGCCGCGCCGTTCCGCCCGCTGTTCTGGGGCCTGCTGCGCACCCCGCAAGACCAGCGCGACTGGGTTGGCATCAACGCTGCCCACAAACAGTGCGCGCAGTTGCTGGCCATCGCCGACGAAACCCTGGCCACACAACCGTACTTGTCCGGTGACCAGATCGGCATGGGCGACATCCCACTGGGTAGTTTCATCTATGCCTGGTTCGAGATGCCCATCGAACGCCCGGCCATGTATCACCTCGAAGCCTGGTATGAACGGCTCAAGTCACGCCCGGCCTACCAGGCTGCGGTGATGACTGCACTGACCTGATCGAACACAACGCGTGCCTCGATAGTCATTATCAATACACATGACTGTACTTGTGCGGCCCGGCCTTGCACCATGGGCCGCACTCACTGCGCCAGTGACTTTGCCTGGCGTGTCCCGCACCTTTTTCCTCGGTAAGTGACCCGCTATGAGTTCCGCCCTGTCCATCCGACAGCTGACCAAGACCTACGGCAACGGTTTCCAGGCCCTCAAGGGCATCGACCTGGACGTTGCCGAAGGCGACTTCTTCGCCTTGCTCGGCCCTAATGGCGCCGGCAAGTCCACCACCATCGGCATTCTCTCCACCCTGGTGAACAAGACCAGCGGCACGGTCAACGTGTTCGGCCACGACCTGGACCGCGAGCCGTCGGCGCTCAAGCGCTGCCTGGGCGTGGTGCCGCAAGAGTTCAACTTCAACCAGTTCGAGAAAACCTTCGACATCGTCGTCACCCAGGCCGGCTACTACGGCATCCCGCCCAAGCTGGCCAAGGAGCGCGCCGAGCAGTACCTGACCCAGCTGGGGCTGTGGGACAAGCGCGACGTGCAGTCGCGTTCGCTGTCCGGCGGCATGAAGCGTCGCTTGATGATTGCCCGCGCACTGATCCACGAACCGCGCCTGCTGATCCTCGACGAGCCTACTGCGGGCGTTGATATCGAGTTGCGCCGCTCGATGTGGAGCTTCCTCACCGAGCTGAACCAGAAGGGCATCACCATCATCCTCACCACGCATTACCTGGAGGAGGCTGAGCAGCTGTGCCGCAACATCGGGATCATCGACCACGGCACCATCGTCGAGAACACCAGCATGCGCAAACTGCTGGGCAAGCTGCATGTCGAAACCTTCGTGCTCGACATCAAGCAGGACCTGGCCAGCGCCCCTGTGCTGCAAGGTTACCCCTGCCGGCTGCTGACCCCGCATAGCCTGGAAGTGCAGGTGGACAAGGACATCGGCATCACCGCGCTGTTCGGCCAGCTGGCGCTGCAGAACATCGAAGTGCAGAGCCTGCGCAACAAGACCAACCGACTTGAGGAGCTGTTCGTGTCCCTGGTGGAAAAAAACCTGTCGAAGGTGGCGGTATGAGTGTGGAACTGCGCACCAACTGGGTCGCCCTCAATACCATCGTCTACCGCGAGGTGCGGCGCTTCTTGCGTATCTGGCCGCAGACGTTGCTGCCGCCGGCGATCACAATGGTCTTGTACTTCGTCATCTTCGGTAACCTGATCGGCCGGCAGATCGGCGACATGGGTGGCTTCACCTACATGCAGTACATCGTGCCGGGGCTGATCATGATGTCGGTGATCACCAACTCGTACGGCAACGTGGTGTCGAGTTTTTTTGGCAGCAAGTTCCAACGCTCGATCGAAGAGCTGATGGTGTCGCCAGTGTCGCCGCACATCATCCTTGTCGGCTATGTGCTGGGCGGCGTGCTGCGTGGCTTGGCGGTGGGGGTGATCGTGACCATCCTGTCGATGTTCTTCACCGACTTGCAGGTGCATCACCTCGGTGTGACGGTGGTCGTGGTGCTGCTGACCGCCACCATCTTTTCGCTGCTGGGCTTCGTCAACGCAGTG
>NZ_JABMCW010000115.1:0-15419 GCF_013179705.1 Pseudomonas sp. CM25
TCTTTACTTAGATATATATCCAACGCCAATTCATAACAATCAATACCTGTGCAAACCTCAATCAACTTTGGTACAAATGCACCTGGCATGCGACCATTTTGTTCAATCAACACGGGTCCCTCCGGACCAATTTTGAACTCCACATCATTTATCCCGTAGGAGAAGCCTAGAGCGTCGTTGACATTTCTTATATAATCAAATGCCATAGCCGCCCTAAAGTCATCTAGAGCCAGCGACCGGATATTTTTATATATGCTAGGGCAGCCATGATTGGTGATTTTTTCATAAACCGCGAAGCACAGCGGTAGTTTATTGCTCCCCTCGCCATAGTTGGCGGTAACAACGAAATATTCTTCACCGGCTACATACTCCTCAACCAACGCTCTAGGATCTCTCCGTTCAGCCTCGTCGCTATACTGAATGGTTGAAATGGAGCCGACCACCTCCTCGTAGTTTGCACATATTTTCACATCCCTGCTCCCTGTCCCCCGACAGGGCTTTACTACAATGGGATATCTCAAGTGATCCAATTGCATTTTATTGAAATGTCGTAGCACTACCTCTACGCCCGAGGCGACCGAAATACCCTTCTCTAAAAGTGCACTTTTCTGATGCGCTTTATCGAAACGTGACAGTGAAGTCTTCATCCAGTTACCCACTAAGCCATAATGATCACTTAGTTCATCCGCAAGACTGAGACCGAGATCTGAACCGGGCAACACCGCACACACTTCAAACTGAGTCAGCATGCCAATCGCTGACACAGCATCTTGCGCATAAATAATGTGCTGAAACTCATTCAAATTTTGCAGACGCCTAAGTCCGACCGACAACTTCTTGACGCTAATCAAAGCAACAGCACGGTACTTCTTGGCCTGGATAGCTGTACCGTAATGGAGTGCTGAGCTTAAAGGATCAACGACTACAACAGCCAGGCTATCAGTCATTGTCCAGCCCTCGCATCAGATCGTACATATGGTTATAATAACGAAGGGCTACATTATAACGAATAGCGACTCCTAAACCCATTTCTCTAATTACTTCACTGCCACAATTTCCATAATGTTCTAAAACTACCTCTAACCAGGCTCGACTGTGACAGGCATCAATGCCTATATGTGCTTTATGATAAGCAATCACGTTATCAGGTTGTTTAAGACGCTCCAGACCCTCCGTAGTCGCTCGAAAACGCACGGGGGCAGAACCTTCAACTAGGCCTATTGCTCCGATCAGCCTCACATTGTACTCACGCCGCATCGACCACATTAATAGCATATTCCCGTTCATCAGACACTCAAGCGTTGGCTGCTCAACCGAAATACCAAGTCTCTTCAAGACTTTCCGCATATGGTTTGATGACTCTTTAAACATCGATGTATGGACACGCGAAAAATCCCCATTCCCCATTTCATCCCAATAATTTCTGCCAGCAACCATCTTAGGTTCAATCGGCATTCCCAGCTGAACTGTAGCCATAAGATCATCAAACGAACCATCGACAAGTTCCTCCATGCAAATATAGTATGCAATTTGTTTCAGACTAGCTTGCCCTCGAAGGAATTCTATGAAAAAATGAATATCTAAGTTCATCTTCCGCTCCATCATCACATACCATTCGATAAATTCCTTTTTGCCCTTAGGCAGCGATTCGACCTCCACTTTTTGCTCTTCCGCTGCAACCCAATCACTTTCTATTTCATAGATTTCGCGCCTCAAAAATTCCAATGAAGGCCCGTTAGATATCAAGCTTTCAGGAGAACCCAAAAATTTCTTATAAAATCCAGCAAGCAACTGCTGTGCTGGAAGATTCACATTATTCATATGTTTCCCTCTCAAAATAAAACAATCGGAAGATCGCTGCTTTTTAGATCAAACGCATGATAGGACGGACCTTTTTCATAGAGATATATCAAACGCTCATGCGCCTCTTGCAGTGTCGGCATATGATTGACAGGCACCCACCAGAGAACAAGTCTGGCATGCTGCAACTTGTGGAACCATTTGCGGCCGGATTTCATCATTTCCAAATGAGCTGATTGGTAAAGAAAATTCCTCAGAGAAGCTACATCGTCCCATGTGGAGAGCGTATACAGATAGTTATCCCCCCATAACCTTTCCAGAGTCTCAATATCTTCTTCGGTTTCGCGCCATATGAAGCCCGCGGCGTTGTCAGCCAAGCTATTTATATAATCAACGTTATTATAAAAGCCAGACATCCTCCGATCCAACCTTGAGTACTTTGGTTTTACGAGATCAAATTGCGCCAAAATTTTTTTCATGGTTTTCCCAGCTCTGAACTTCTATGATATTTCTATCCACATCTCGTGCGTAGACGAAAGTACAGGTACCTAGGCCTTCAACCGGAACGATGGACATTCGCCCCAACATTGACCCACCGCATCGAATGATGTTTGAGCAAACTGCTTCAAGGTCCGAAACTTCAAATGCTAAGTGGGTGATTCCTCTTGAATTACCAAGCTTGACTGATTCAACACATTGCCAATCGTACTCAAAAATTTCTAACGTAGGACCACACGTACACCCTGGCAGCTTCAGATGTACACCGTCGATATGAGCATTTGCTACACCTGTCCCCTTGGAAACCTCGGCTCCCGACAAATGTCTTACGGGCCCTTCGACAACGCAGCCGAAGACGTCCATGTAGAATTTCGAGAGTCTTTTCCAGTCTTTCGTCACGATGTTTACATGTGAAAACCTCATAACCAAATTACCCCTAGCTCAATCACGAAACACAAAGGTCTCATGCTCAACAAGACGATCCTTGTCCTTCGCACGCTCCCACGTCGTATTTAGAATTACTCGATCCACTGAAACAGTTAGCGGCTTAACTCTATGAAGAGTCGTGTCCGCCTTGAGTAGATACACATCGCCCGCCTCGTGGAAATACGAATCGATTTTGTTTTTTACCAGTAGATTTTCGACACGAGGATTTTTTTTGTCCCAACGCGTATGAGGAACACACTCCAGTAATCCCCCGCATTCAATTTGCGGGGCTTCTACGACCCAAATGATAGTATAAGGATAGTCCCCCCAGTGCCAGCCGTGGGTATCTCCCTCTTTATGCTGGCAGTTGATTATATAGTTATCCCACTTCCATGGCGTGGGGATCACACTTTCCCCTACGATAGCTTCGATCAGACCCGACATATAATTAGAATTATAAACCAGCGGTATCCATTGACCGTTCTGTTCAATACATTCCTGAGGGACATTACTCAAATACCTCGGCGTATTGCCAGTTGACTCAATCAGAAACTCTCTTCGCTTGGAGAATGCCAACAACAAATTCTTGACATCTTTCGCTATTAACTCCTTGATCGCCGCACCCACTAAGTCATTAATTTTAAGATACCCATCTTTTTCGAATTTATGTCTCTCCCAAAAAAAGTCGCGTTCAGAGAATGGATTTTCTTCAAGAACACTCAGGATATTGGCGTGATTGTGATCAGCATTAGGAACCGACATAGTTTACTCTCTTATGAATGGCTGGCGTTCAGGTCGACGAGGACACCTTATAATCTATCTAATACATAGATAAAGTAGCTCAATGGAAGTTTATAAATTCTTGATGAGAAGGAATGCGGAAGTCACCCGTGACGTCACAGACTGAGATACAAAGTAGGCCTTCTCACTCTGACCATTTCGTGTCACTGACGGGAGGAAATTCAGTCTTGCCCAAACTCGAAGAACACCGATGGCTTTAAACCCTTTCGAGAAAGCCTGCCTATTGCTCAATAGTTCAGACCGGGCGGGATACAACTTTTCTACATAATAACAGACGACTCTACCGGACAACCTGCTTTACCGTACGTCGTTTGAAACTCACTCTTGCAGGAAAAATCCTACAAAGGCTTGCCGGCATTAAACAATCTTGCCGTTAACGGTCGTCGGCTGCCCGAAAATCCCACAAATTATTTCAACACTTGCGCTGGTCGTGAAAATCCACTAACACTGATCCCACTACCTACTGGAGATAAACCATGTCCCGCCTTGCCGAATTCCGCGCCCTGGAGCGCCTGCTCGCTGCTAAAAAATCCGAACTTTCCTTCATCAAGGTCAATCCCCATTTCAAACGCGAATTCGAATTCGAATGCAAACTCCACGACTTGCTTGCCGAATACCAGTTCAACCTGTCGAATGTCGTGGCCATCCTCGAGAGCCAGAGCCGGCAGGAATACGACGATAGTTATCAGCATTGGTCTCGTCTAGCACCATCCCCGCGTTACCGCGCGCGGCAAAGCAAGTACTACAAGAACCCGTACACGGGCGAGGTGGTGGAAGCGAAAAGCACTTTGCACAAGACAGTGCGATCGTGGATCGAGCAATACGGCCGCGCCGAGGTCGAGCGCTGGGCTACTGCCTGGGCCTGAATGCACGCTGGCATGACGTCCATAACCCGCACTTCCCCCCTCCCGCTCGACTTGCGCCATCCTGTATCCAGCGCCAGTCCCGACTACCTTCATCAATTGACCGGCCCCTGCCCCACACGCAGGCAACGCAACCGTTCGATAACCGAACAGTAGCCCGTCTCTCGAATTGACGCTGCCGGCATCACTGCTCACCATGCACCGGCCTTGCGTGCCCTCTGCCCGGTAACTGGTCACGTACCCGTAGCACCGCAGCTGACTACAATTTCAAGAAACGAGCAGTCTATGAACCATTCCAAGATCACCCCCGCCGCCACCCGGATGCCTCAGGGTTCGATCGGCGACAAGCTTCGCGGCGCCTTCGGCGTCGGCAAGACCCGCTGGGGCATGCTTGCCCTGGTGTTCTTCGCCACCACCCTGAACTACATCGACCGCGCCGCACTCGGCATCATGCAGCCGGTGCTGGCCAAGGAAATGAGCTGGACGGCGATGGACTACGCCAACATCAATTTCTGGTTCCAGGTCGGCTATGCGATCGGCTTCCTGCTGCAGGGCCGTTTGATCGACAAGGTCGGAGTAAAGCGCGCGTTCTTCTTTGCCGTGCTGCTATGGAGCCTGGCCACCGGGGCCCACGGCCTGGCCACCTCGGCGGCCGGTTTCATGGTTTGCCGTTTCATTCTTGGTCTGACCGAGGCCGCCAACTACCCGGCCTGCGTGAAGACCGTACGCCTGTGGTTCCCGGCGGGTGAGCGGGCGATTGCCACCGGCCTGTTCAATGCGGGTACCAACGTCGGCGCCATGGTCACCCCGGCGCTGCTGCCGGTGATCCTGGCGGTGTGGGGCTGGCAGGCCGCGTTTATCGCCATGGGCAGCCTGGGCCTGGTGTGGGTGGTGCTGTGGCTGCTGAAGTACTACAACCCTGAAGACCACCCCAGCGTGCGCCAAAGCGAGGTCGAGTACATCCAGCAGGATGACGAGCCCGAGCCCACTCGCGTGCCATTCAGCCGCATCTTGCGCTTGCGTGGCACCTGGGCGTTCGCAGTGGCCTATGCGATTACTGCGCCGGTGTTCTGGTTCTACCTGTACTGGCTGCCGCCGTTCCTCAACCAGCAATACAGCCTGGGCATCGACGTGACCCAGATGGGCATCCCGCTGATCATCATCTGGCTGACTGCAGACTTTGGCAGCATCGGTGGCGGCATCCTGTCGTCCTGGCTGATCGGACGCGGCGTGCGCGCAACCACTGCGCGGTTGGTGTCGATGCTGATCTTTGCCTGCACCATGCTCAGCGTCACCTTCGCGGCAAACGCCAGCGGCCTGTGGGTCGCAGTGGCGGCCATCTCGCTGGCGGTGGGTGCGCACCAGGCGTGGACGGCGAACATCTGGAGCCTGGTGATGGACTACACACCCAAGCACCTGGTGAGCACAGTGTTCGGCTTCGGCAGCATGTGCGCGGCGATTGGCGGCATGTTCATGACGCAGATTGTCGGTAGCGTGCTGACTGCTACCCACAACAACTATGCCGTGTTGTTCACCATGATTCCGGCCATGTACTTCCTGGCGTTGGTGTGGATGTACTTCATGGCGCCGCGCAAGATCGAGAGCGCCTGAGGACGTTAGCCATTTACCTCTACGGGGCCCTTGCGGGCCCTTTTTTTGCCTGGGTGACCGGACCTGCTGAATGCGCCGGGGTGATCGCCGGCAGGCCAGCCCATGGGGATCGCGTCAGGGCTGACAAGGGCCTGCCGCAAGGCCTGCAGCAACCGTTAGCCTTGATGCGATCCCCGTAGCTTCCCCCGCGCAGAGGCCACCTCAGGCAACCGATCAATCAGCGCTGCAACGTGGCCATGTCGATCACGAATCGATACTTCACATCCCCGGCAATCATCCGCTCATACGCCTGGTTGATATTGCGGATATCCAGCATCTCAATATCACAGCGAATGTCATGCTCGGCACAGAAATCCAGCACCTCCTGGGTTTCAGCGACCCCACCGATCAACGACCCTGCCAGCACCCGGCGCTTCATCACCAGGTTGGCAGCATGCACCGCCGGGTCGATCGGTTCGATCAGGCCGACCAGGATGTGCACGCCATCGAACTTCAGCGTTTCAAGGTACGGGTTGAGGTCGTGCTGCACCGGAATGGTATCGAGCAGGAAATCGAAACGGCCGGCAGCGGCGCGCATCTGTTCAGCATCGGTGGACACGATCACGTGGTCGGCGCCTTGTCGGCGGGCTTCCTCGGCCTTGGCCTGGGAGCGGGTGAACAAGGTCACTTCGGCGCCCAGGGCCTTGGCCAGCTTGATGCCCATGTGGCCCAGACCACCCATGCCGAGGATGCCGATCTTGTGGCCCGGGCCGACGCCATGATGCTTGAGCGGCGAATAGGTGGTGATGCCGGCGCACAGGATCGGCGCGGCGCTGGGCAGGTCCATGCCGGCCGGGATACGCAGCACAAAGTGCTCACTGACCACGATGCTGCTGGAGTAACCGCCCATGGTGTTGCTGCCGTCGACGCGGTCGGGGGTGGCATAGGTCATGGTCGGGCCTTCCAGGCAGTACTGCTCCAGATCCTTGGCGCAGGCCTCGCAGTGGCGGCAGGAGTCGACCATGCAGCCGACGCCAACCAGGTCGCCGACCTTGTGCGCCGTCACCTGGCCACCCACCGCAGTGACGCGGCCGATGATCTCGTGGCCAGGCATCAGCGGGTACACGGCGATGCCCCATTCGTTGCGCGCCTGGTGGATGTCGGAGTGGCACACGCCGCAGTACAGGATCTCGATCGCGACGTCGTCCGGGCGCGGGCTGCGGCGCTCGAAGGTCATGGGGGCCAGGGGGCTGGTGGGGGTTTGGGCGGCGTAACCAATGGCAGTGTACATGCAGGGCCTCGCAGTGAAGTGAAACGATTCAGGCGGCGCATTCTGCGCGTGGTTTACCGCCGCGCCCACGGCTGATCCTCCGGCATGCATGCCTGATTCTCCGAAGATGCCATAGGACACCTGGCGCTCTGCCTCCAATCTGCGATGATCAGGCTGTCTGATTCTCTGCCTTGGTTCACTATGCAACTGACCCGCCACGTCGATGCCAATGCGCCGCTCTGCGAACTGATTCGCAGCCTCGCCACCCGCCCGGGTTTCGTGTCCACGCATTTGCCCCAGGTGCAGGTACTCAGCTGGGACCACTATGTGGCCAGCAGCCCGCAGATCTATGAGCCCAGCCTGATGATCCTGGCGCAGGGCAGCAAGCTGGCCCGCCTCGGCCCACGCACCCTGGAATACGGCGCGGGGCACTACCTGGTGCAGGCATTGTCGGTGCCGTTCATGTGTGAAACCTTCGCCACCCGCGAAGCGCCGTTGCTGGGGGTGGCGGTGGACATCGACCGTGCCGTGCTCGGTGAACTGGTGCAGCGCATGGACCTGGCGCCGGACGTTGCGGTGCAGGCGCAAACACCGCAATCGATGACCTCGGCGGCGCTGGACGCACCCATGCGCGAAAGCGTGGAGCGCTTGCTGCGCTGCCTGCAGGACCCGCTGGACGCCAAAGTGCTAGGCGCGTCGCGGGTCCGCGAGGTGCTGTACACCGCCCTGCGCGGCCCGCAAGCCGGCGTGTTGCGGGCACTGGTGGAGCAACAGGGGCACTTCGCCCGCATCGGCGCCGCCCTCGCTCACCTGCGCGAGCACTACACCGAACCGCTGAGCGTGGAGGCGCTGGCGGCACGCGCCAACATGAGTGTTTCCACGTTCCACGAGCATTTCAAACGTTGCACCGACATGGCGCCGATGCAGTACCTCAAGCGCCTGCGGTTGCTGAAGGCGCAGCAGATGCTGATCGGCGAAGGCCTTGGGGTGGCGCAGGCGGCACACCGGGTGGGCTACCAGAGCACGTCGCAGTTCAGCCGCGAGTACAAGCGCCAGTTCGAGCGCAGCCCGGGGGACGAGTTGCCCTACCAGAGTTTGCCGGTTTGAGGCGACAGGGCTGCAAGGCAGCGTGAAATTGTAGCGTCAAAGAGCTACCCGACCGTTCATCCGGGTGGTAGATTCGCCGCCATGAAAACCACCCGGCACACTCGCACGCTGACTGCCTGGACGCTCTATGCCAGCGTCCTGTTCAGCCTGTTGCTGTGCGGCCTGCATCATGGCCAGATGGGCGGCCTGCGCCTGGCTGGCCTGGAAGGCGGTTTCTGCTCGGTCAACAGCGAACACGGCGTGGCCATCGACCTCGATGGCGCCGGCGGTGACCAGCACATGGCCCAGCTCGACTGCCCGGTGTGCTCCTCATTTGGCCTGGCCGTGCCGCTCGGCAGCAGCGGCTGGTCGCTCACCCCGGCGCAAGCCGTTGCCAACTCGCCCATCGTCGTGCGCAGCTGGGCGCAGCCGCCCCCGCGCTACCTACGCCCCGCGCTCAATCCTCGCGCCTCCCCCACAGCCATCCCCGCAGCCATACTTCATCTCGCCTGACCTCAGCCGGGCGCGCCTGCCTGCGCGCTCGCGGTCAGCCATGACCTTTGCGTGGAAGACACATCAACATGCTTCGCCATTCCTCCCTGGTGCTCCTGATGGGCACCTGCAGCTTTGCCTGGGCCGACGGCGCCGCCGTGGAACTGGGCGCCACCACCATCGACGGTGAGCGCGACCCCGCCAGCGGCGTACAACTGGACGAGCCGATCCGCACGGGCTCACGCCTGGGCCTGACCGCGCGGGAAACGCCCGCCTCGGTCAGTGTCTCGGACCGCCGCCTGATCGAAGAACGCGGCGCCAAGGACAGCCAGGACGTGATCAACGCCATGACCGGCGTCAACGCCTCGGCAAACCCCGGCTTTGGCGGTTTCGTCGCCTACCGCGGCTTCACCCAGAATCAGGTCACCCAGTTGTACAACGGCATCAACCTGGGCTACAGCAGTGCCACCCGACCGATAGATGCCTGGGTGCTCGACCGGGTCGAGCTGATCGGCGGCCCCTCCTCGTTCCTGCATGGCGCCGGTGCGGTGGGCGGCTCGATCAACTACATCAGCAAGCTGGCCAGCCGCGACCAGCAAATCGTCGACGGCCGTATCCGCTACGGCAGTTTCGACGACAGCGAAGTGGCGTTCGGCATCAACCAGGCACTGGCCAGCAACCCGGCCGACGCCCGGAACTTCGCCCGCCTGGACTTTAGCCGCGGGCATGGCAACGGCTACGTCGACCGCAACGAGCGGCACAGCGACAGCCTGGCGTTCTCGCTGCTCAGCGATCTGGCGCCCAACCTCACCCACACCCTGGCGCTGGAGTATCAGGAAGACCGCGAAGACAGCCCCTACTGGGGCTCGCCGATCCTCCCCGGGCGCAGCACGATGAAAATCGACAACAGCCGCCGCTTCGAAAACTACAACGTCGCCGACGGCCGCTACGAGCAGCGGGTGCGCTGGCTGCGCTCGATCCTCGATTACCAGGTCAGCGACAGCACCAGCGTGCAGAACACCCTGTACCACTACAACGCCCAGCGCGATTACCGCAACCTCGAACGCTACGCCTATACACCCGACGGCAAAGTGCAGCGCAGCAGCCCCTACCTGCAAAGCCACCAGCAGAACCTGCTGGGCGACCGCCTCGAAGTGCGCCACGACAACCAGCTGCTTGGCCTGGCCAGCCAGTGGTCGCTGGGGCTGGAATACTCGCGCATGCGCCAGACCCTCTACCCCACTTCCAGCAGCTGGAGCGATGTGGTGGATGCCGAGCACTTCGACCCCGGCAGCTTCGATGACATACCCGGGGTCAATGCCGGCCTGACCAAGCAACGCCGCCACGAGGTAACCAACCGCGCGGTGTTTGCCGAAAACCGCCTGCAGCTCACCGAGCGCCTGGCCCTGCTGACCGCCCTGCGCTACGACTACCTGGACATGCAGGTAACCAACTACGGTGCGGTCACGCCAACCTCGCCGGCGTATTTCGAGCGCCGCTGGGAACCGCTGTCCGGGCGCATCGGCCTGACCTATGCGTTGACCGCCAACGCCAGCCTTTATGCGCAGTACAGCAGTTCGGCCGACTTGCCTGCCGGTTCGCTGGCGGCAGCGACCTATTCCAACGTGGGGTTGTTCGACCTGTCCAAAGGCGAGCAGTGGGAGGTGGGCAGCAAGTTCGATTTCCTCGATGGGCGCGGCGCGGCCACGCTGGCGCTGTACCAGATCGTGCGCAAGGACTTTGCCGTACGCGACTCGAACGACGCCAACCTCACGGTCCAGGCCGGACAGCAGACCTCGCGGGGCGTGGAGTTGTCCGGGCGCCTGCAGGTAACGCCGAGACTGCTGGCCGAGGCCAACTATGCCTATGTCGATGCGCAATACGATGAGTTCAACGAGGCGGTCAACGGCGTGTCGGTGTCGCGCAAGGGCAACGCCCCGGTGAACGTGCCGGCCAGTGTCGCCAACCTGTGGCTGACCTACAGCCTGTCCGCGGCGTGGTCGGTGGGCGCGGACGGGCGCTACGTGGGTTCGGTGTATGCCGACAACGCCAACAGCCTCAAGGCCCCGGCGTACACGCTGTTCGGCGCCTTCGCCCGCTACCGGCTGGATGAGCAGACCACGCTTACCGGGCGCGTGCGCAACCTGACCGACGAGGTGTACGCCAAGCAGGCCTACAGCAGCCAGTACTACATGGGGCCACCGCGCACCGTCGAACTGGCGCTGGACATGCGCTTCTGATGCACAGGGCGATGCCGGCCTGGTGCTGGCATCGTCCTTAAGGGCAGTTCCTACGCACAAACTCCACAAAACCGTCGACCGCCCTGAGTGATAATGGTCGTCATCACCCATGCCGGCATGAAAGCTGGCCCCTGCATCATCAAGGAAGTCCCTCTGTTCAGACCGTTGTCCCCAGCGCTGGTGGTTGTCACCCTCATCGCGCTGACAGGCTGCCAGAGCCGTCCTGCCTCCGAGCCCGACACGCTCAGCCTGCAAACCTTCACCCGTGACATGCAGCAAGCGTTGCAACTCGGTATCGCCACCGCCGATACCGGCGAGCCTGACGCTGGACCTGAGCCGGCTGCCCGGCTTCAGTACTGACGAACAGGGCAAGGCCCAGGGCTACAGCGAACTCGAATACGCGCCGTGGAAGGTCGGGAGACTGTAAGAACACTGCGCCCCTGGTTGAATCGAATATCCCGAGGTCGCCCTCGACACAGCACCCTTGCGCTCCCGGTTATCTACTGGCGAATACTACCAATGGAACCGGAGAGCCCCCGCATGCCCGCACCTCATGAGGTATCCCCCGCCACCCTGCGCCGGGTGATCGCTGCCTCGGCCATCGGCAACTTCGTCGAATGGTTCGACTTTGCCGTCTACGGCTTTCTCGCCACGCTGATCGCCAGCCAGTTCTTTGCCAGCGAGGACGCCAGCGTAGCCTTGCTCAAGACCTTTGCGGTGTTCGCCGTGGCCTTTGCCCTGCGCCCACTGGGCGGCATCGTGTTCGGTGCGCTGGGCGACCGGCTGGGGCGCAAGCGCATCCTGTCGCTGACCATCCTGCTTATGGCCGGCTCCACAACCCTGATCGGCCTGTTGCCAACCTACGCCAGCATCGGCCTGGCCGCCCCCGTGCTGCTGACCCTGGCGCGCTGCCTGCAGGGCTTTTCTGCCGGTGGCGAGTATGCCGGTGCCTGCGCCTACCTGATGGAGCACGCGCCCAGCGACAAGCGAGCCTTTTATGGCAGTTTCGTACCGGTCTCGACCTTTTCCGCCTTTGCCTGTGCAGCGGTGATCGCCTATGGCCTGGAGGCCAGCCTGTCTGCCGAGGCCATGAGTGCCTGGGGCTGGCGTGTTCCGTTCCTGATCGCGGCACCGTTGGGGCTGGTCGGGCTGTACCTGCGCTGGCGCATGGAAGAAACCCCGGCCTTCCGTGAAGCGGTCGCTCAAGGCAAGCAGCACGAACACTCGCCTCTCAAGGAAACCCTGCGTCACCATGGCCGGGCGATTCGTAACCTGGGCGCTTTCATCTCGCTGACGGCGCTGTCGTTCTACATGTTCACCACCTACTTCGCCACGTACCTGCAACTGGTCGGCAACCTGACCCGTGCGCAGTCGCTGCTGGTAACCACCGTGGCCCTGCTCTTCGCCGCCGTCGGCTGCCCGCTGGCCGGGGCGTTCTCGGACCGGGTCGGGCGGCGCAAGACCATCGGCTTTACCTGCCTGTGGGTGATGCTGTGCGTGTTCCCGGCGTATTGGCTGGCCAGCTCCGGTTCGCTGTCGGGCGCACTGCTGGGGGTGATACTGCTGGCGGTGGGGGCATTGTGCAGCGGCGTGGTGACCGCGGCGTTGCTGTCGGAAAGTTTCCCTACCCGCACCCGCTATACCGCCTCGGCGATTACCTACAACGTCGCCTACACATTGTTTGGCGGTACCGCGCCGCTGGTGGCGACCTGGCTGATCGGGCAGACCGGCAGCAGCCTGGCCCCGGCGTTCTACCTGGTGGTGATTGCCCTGGTGGCGTTGGTCGGGGGGTTGGCGTTGCCGGAGACTTCGCGGATTTCGTTGCATGATGACGTGGCGGCGGACGGCGCTAGCGGTGAGGCTCGTCGTACCGTTTGAAATCCTGGGGCCGCTGCGCGGCCCATCGCCGCGGTTCGTCGCCACGACAAGCCAGCTCCCACAGGGATTGCGTCAAGGCCGACAGCCGCGATCCCTGTGGGAGCTGGCGCCCCGGATTATCAGCCCTCCTGCGCCTCCTCCTCCCGCCGATACGCCCACTGATACAGCGCCGGCAACACCAGCAATGTCAGTGCGGTAGACGACAAGATCCCGCCAATCACCACGGTCGCCAGCGGCCGTTGCACCTCTGCCCCGGTTCCGGTAGCCAAGGCCATCGGGATGAACCCAAGCGACGCCACCAGTGCCGTCATCAGCACCGGCCGCAACCGCGTCAGCGCGCCCTCCTCGACCGCCACCCGCAACGTGCGCCCTTCCTCACGCAAGCCACGGATGAAGGCGATCATCACCAGCCCGTTGAGCACCGCTACCCCGGACAGGGCAATGAACCCCACCCCGGCAGAAATGGACAGCGGAATATCCCGCAGCCATAGCGCCAGCACCCCACCGGTAAGGGCGAACGGAATGCCGGTAAATACCAGCAGCCCATCCCTGAGGTTGTTGAACATCATCAGCAACAGCGCCATGACCAGCAGCAAGGCTACCGGCACCACCACCTGCAGCCGCTCGGTCGCCGACTGCAACTGCTCGAACTGGCCACCCCAACGCGTCCAGTAACCCGGCGGTATCGGCACTTGGCCAATCAACGCCTGTTCGGCCTCATCGACAAACGAGCCCAGGTCACGCCCGCGCACATTGGCACTGACCACCACCACCCGCTTGCCGTCCTCACGGCTGACCTGGTTGGGCCCAAGCTGCAGGTTCAGCGTGGCCACCTGCGACAGCGGGATAAAGCCGATTTGCCCGGTGCCCGCAGTGGCACTGGCCGGCACCGGGATCAACAGGCTGGCCAGCCCGTCGACATCGGTGCGCAGGGTTTCCGAAAGGCGCACCACCATATCGAAGCGACGGTCGCCTTCATACAGGGTGCCGGCCGTACGGCCACCCACGGCGATGGCGATGGCATCCTGTACGTCGCCCACATTCAGGCCATGGCGGGCGGCCTTGTCGCGGTCGATGTCGATGGTCAGCACCGGCAGGCCGGTGGTCTGCTCGACCTTCACCTCCGAGGCGCCAGGCACGCCCTGCAGGCTGCTGGCGATCTGCGCAGCGGTGCGGTTGAGCACGTCCATGTCATCACCGAACAGTTTCACCGCCACATCACTGCGCACCCCGGAAATCAGCTCGTTGAAGCGAAGCTGAATCGGCTGCGACAGCTCGTGATTGCTGCCCGGCACGCTGGCCGCAGCCCGCTGCACCTCGGCGATCAATTCGTCCCGTGGCTTGCCCGGGTCGGCCCATTGCGCAGTTGGACGCAGCATCACATAGGCGTCGGAAATGTTCGGCGGCATCGGGTCGGAGGCAATTTCGGCCGTGCCGGTACGGGCGAACACCCGTTCCACTTCCGGCACCTGGGCTATGATCGCCCGTTCCAGACGCTGCTGCATGTCCACCGACTGCGACAGGCTGGTACCCGGCACGCGCAGGGCCTGCAGGGCAAAGTCCCCCTCGCTGAGGCTGGGGATGAACTCGCTGCCCATGCGGCTGGCCATCACCCCGGACAACACCACCAGGGTGGCGGCGGCGGTGAACGCCAGCTTGCGCCGGACCAGCACCCAGGCCAGCACCGGGGCATAGCGCTGGCGCGCGGTACGCATCACCAGGCCTTCCTCTTCCTTGACCTTGCCGGTGACGAACAGCGCGAGGGCCGCGGGCACGAAGGTCACCGAGAGGATCATGGCGCCGAGCAGGGCCATGACCACGGTAAAGGCCATGGGGTGGAACATCTTGCCCTCGACCCCGGTCAGGGCGAAGATCGGCAGGTACACCACCATGATGATGAGCTGCCCGTAGATCAGCGGCCGACGCGCCTCGCGGGCGGCGGCAAACACTTCATGGAAGCGCTCGCTGCGGGTCAGCATGCGGCCATGCCGTTGCTGGGCATGTGCCAGGCGGCGGATAGCGTTTTCCACGATCACCACCGCGCCGTCGACGATGATGCCGAAGTCCAGCGCACCCAGGCTCATCAGGTTGGCGCTGACCTTGTTGCTGAACATGCCGGTAAAGGTGAACAGCATCGACAGCGGAATGACCATGGCGGTAATCAGTGCAGCGCGGATGTTGCCCAGGAACAGGAACAGCACGGCGATGACCAGGATGGCGCCTTCGACCAGGTTCTTCTTCACCGTGGCAATGGCTTTTTCCACCAGGTTGGTGCGGTCGTACACCGTCACCGCGACCACGCCCTTGGGCAGATTGCGGTTGATCTCGACCAGCTTGGCAGCCACCGCCTGGGACACCGTGCGGCTGTTCTCGCCGATCAGCATGAACACCGTGCCCAACACCACCTCGCGGCCGTTTTCGGTTGCCGCGCCCGAACGCAGTTCCTCGCCCAGGCCAACCTGGGCGACATGGCTG
>NZ_JABMCW010000116.1:0-8476 GCF_013179705.1 Pseudomonas sp. CM25
TCCAGGCTGTGGCCCTGCCCCAGCGCGTAGCCAACCTGGTAGTTGCGGCTCTTGGGCGAGGAGCAGGTGACGATCAGGTCACCGACACCGGCCAGGCCGAGGAAGGTCATGGGGTTTGCGCCCTGGCTGACAGCGAAGCGGGTCATTTCGGCCAGGGCACGGGTAATCAGCATGCTCTTGGTGTTCTCGCCCATGCCCAGGGCCACCGCCATGCCGGCGATGATGGCGTAGACGTTCTTCAGCGCCCCGCCCAGCTCTACACCGAAGCGGTCGCCACTGGCATAGACGCGGAACGTATGCCCGTGCAGTACGCTTTGCACCTGCTCGCAGAGTCTGTCGTCTTCGCTTGCAACCACCGTGGCAGTCAGCGCGTGCTCGGCGATCTCGCGGGCCAGGTTGGGTCCGGACAGCACACCGATGCGGGCCTCGGGGGCGATTTCTTCGAGTATCTGGCTCATCAGCTTGAAGCTTTGCGCTTCGATACCCTTGGTCAGGCTGACCAGGCCCTTGCCACGCAGCAGCTCGGCATGCGGTGCCAGCACGCTGCGCAAGGCGCTCGATGGCAGGGCAACGAACACCAGCTCGCAGGCCTGCAGGGTGGCCAACAGGTCGTTGACCGGCTCGACGCCGTCGTGCAGGCGGATACCCTTGAGGTAGCGCGGGTTTTCACGATTGACGCGCATGGCCTCGGCCTGCTCCGGGTCGCGCATCCATTGGCGCACCGGCACACCGTTCTGCGCCAGCAGGTTCGCCACGGCGGTGCCGAAGCTGCCGCCTCCCAGAACTGCAACAGGTTGCTGTTCAGTCATATTCAATCCGTTAAAGCCAAAAATTAAGTGGCGACGCCGCCATTATACGGCTCGCCTGCTACAGAACCAGTGTCAGTGCCGGCCCTTTCGCGGGTAAACCCGCTCCCACAGGGACCGCGCCACCTTCAGCAGCACGAAAGGGCCCAAACAGGTAAGGCTGATCACTGGCAAATGCGCCAAGGTCAGTTACCATGCCTGTTTCACTCCTGATACAAGGCCGCTCCGTGTTCCCTGGCACGCCCCCTTACCCGCGCCTGCTGATACTGACCGCCCTGCTCGGTGGCCCGGCCATGGCAGATGACCTGTTCATCGACAGCACCGACCTGCCGCAGGTTCTGACCGCCACGCGCCTGAAACAATCCCCGGCAGCAGTGCCGGGCAGCATGACCGTGCTCGACAGCGCGCTGATCCGTGCCAGCGGTGCCCGTGACATCCCCGAGCTGCTACGCCTGGTGCCGGGCATGATGATCGGCTACGGCGCCGGTAACCAGCCGACCGTCAACTACCACGGCAGCAACGTCAACGATGCACGGCGCATGCAGGTGCTGATCGATGGCCGCTCGGTGTACCGCGCCGGCCTGGCCACCGTCGACTGGAGCGATATTCCGCTGGCCATGGAGGACATCGAGCGCATCGAGGTATTCCGCGGCCCCAACACAGTCAGCTACGGCGCCAACGCGCTGATGGCCGTGGTCAACATCCTCACCCGCAACCCCGCCGACAGCCATGGCACGCGGCTGAAGCTGACCCGCGGCGAGGATGGCATCAACGACTTCTACGCCAGTCACGGCTTCGGCTGGGACGGTGGCGACATGCGCCTGTCGCTGTCGGGCCAGCAGGACGACGGCTTCGACCAGGACCAGTTCGGTCAGGACTACCGCGACAGCCGCCGGCTGACCCGCTTCAACCTCAGCGCCAGCCACAACCTGGCGGTGGACCAGACCCTGGAGTGGCAACTGGCGGCCAAGGAAGGCAGCAACCAGCGGCCTTACACCTACCAGCCGGTATTTGCCAGGTACGAGGCCGGCAACAACGCCGACGTCAACGCCAAGGACTACGCCGGCTCGTTGCGCTGGACCAAGGAGTTCAGTGCCGAACACAGCCTTTATATCCAGGGCTCGGCACAGCACTTCGACCGGCAACAGGTGTGGCGGGCCTGCGATGCCTTGCAGTCGTTCAGCCCTGAACTGACCCAGCTCTGGCAAATGAACCCGGACTTCGCCGAGAAAGTCGCGCGCGGCGTGGCCGCAGGCGACCTGCCAAGCAGCAGTGACCCGGTGCTCAGCGCCCTGTCCAACAAGGTGCGCGAACAATGGCAGGCCGGTGGCAGCCAGCCGGTCTGCGGCGACGTCGACCAGAGCACCCGCGAAACCCGCTATGACCTGGAAATCCAGGACACCCTGAGCCTGACCGACAGCCTGCGCCTGCTGAGCGGCATGAATTACCGCTATGATCGTGCCGATTCGCAGACCTACTTCAACGGCAGCCTCGATGACCAGACCTGGCGCTTGTTCGGCCAGCTCGAATGGCGCGCCGACGAGCACTGGATCCTGCAGGGCGGCGCCATGTTCGAGGACTCGCGCCTGTCGGGCAACTCGCTCACCCCGCGCGTGGCGATCAACTACCTGATCACCCCGCGCCACGGCCTGCGCGCGGTGTACTCCGAAGCAGTACGCTCGCCGGACATGTTCGAGAACAACGTCAACTGGAGCTACACGGTAAAGAACCTCTCGCCCAATGCCTTCGGTCTGCAGAACGGCGAATATTTCGTCAAGACCCGCGGCCCTGGTGACCTCGAACAGGAGCGCATGCGCTCGCGTGAACTCGGCTACAACGGCTATTTCAGCGACATCGACCTGAGCATGGATGTGAAGCTGTTCTACGACGAGATCACCGGAATGATCAGCGAGCCGCTGAAGAACAACCAGTACATTGCCAGCAACGCCAACAAGGCCCGCTTCAGCGGCAGTGAAGCGCAACTGGATTGGCGCCCGACCCTGCGCGACCGCCTGCGCCTGACCTACGCCTACGTCGATGCCTGGGCCAGCAACCCCGACGACCGCCGCCTCAGTGCCCGCAACAGCGGCTCGGCCGGGTGGCTGCGCGAATGGGGCGACGGCTGGTCGAGCGCGCTGTTCTACTATGGCGACGATGCGCTCAACCAGTACCGCTACGAACGCATCGACCTGCGCCTGGCCAAGCGCCTGCGCGTGTATGGCAGCAACCTGGAACTGGCGGCGCTGTGGCAGCAGCGCCTGGACGACCAGCCGACCACGGCGATCCAGAACCGCTACGACAGCCGTCACCGGCTGAGCGTCAGCGCCGAGCTGGAGTTCTGATGGCCCTGCTGCTGCGTCTGTTGCTGCTCTGCCTGTGGCCGTTGGGGCCGTTGTCCGCCAGCGAAATTCTGCTGGTAGGCGGCGAAGACCAGCCAGGCATTCGCAGCTTCGTCGCCGCGCTGGAAAGCCGTCGCCCGCACGATCATGTGCGTTTCCAGACCACCGCCGAGCTGCCGCGCCCGGGCAAGCTGAAAACCGACCAGCGCCTGATCCTGCTGGACAGCGCCGCGCTGGAGTGGCGCCTGGGCGAGAGCGCCGGCCCACCGGCCCTGGCCATGCGGATCAGCCGGGTACAGGCTGAACAACGCCTGGGAAAGTCGCGCCCCGCGTTCGTCACCCTGCTGTGGAGCGACGCGCCGCTGGGCCGGCAATTGCGCCTGGCACGCTACCTGCTGCCGCAGGCCCAGCGCATTGGTGTGCTGTACGGTGAACACAGCGGTTTTCTGCTCGACGAACTGCGCCATGCCGCCCGCCCGCTGGGCCTGGAGATCGTGGCCCAAGACTGGCCCGACGCGCGTGACAGCCGGCCGCTGCAGCAGCTTTTGGCCAGTAGCGACGTGCTGCTGGGCCTGGACGACCCGGCCCTGTACAACTCCAAGACCGTAAAGAACCTGCTGCTGAGCAGCTATGGCCGACAAATGGCGCTGATCGGCCCAAACGCGGGTTTTGTCCGCGCCGGTGCCCTGGCCAGCACCTACAGCGACCAGGACGACTGGCTGGCGGTGCTCGACCAGTTGCTCGACCAGCCACCCGCGCACTGGCCGCGCAGCCTCTACCCTGCGCGCTACGGCGTCAGTGGCAACCAGCAGGTTGCCCGCGCCCTGGGCCTTGAACCGATCGATCCGAACGCCGCCGCCAAGGCCCTGGCCGAAGGAGAACCCACCCCATGAGCAAGCGCCTGAGCTGGGACATTCATACCCGCACCCAGATCATCAGCCTCGGCCCGGCCCTGCTGCTGACCTTGCTGCTGATCAGCTTTTTCACCTTCGTGCGCATCCAGGACCTGCGTCAGGAGCTCAACCACACCGGGCAACTGATTGCCAACCAGCTGGCACCGGCGTCGGAATACGGGGTGATCTCGGGCAACAACGAAGTGCTCGAAGGGCTGATGCGTGCCACCCTCAGCATTCCCCACGTGCGTTTTCTGGAGGTACAGGACAGCCGTAACCACATCCTGGTGTACGTCGAGCAGTCCGACGAAAGCGCCAACCGCGCGCAACAGGTCGAAGTGTTCCAGGCGCCCATTCGCCTGCAGCAGATCCGCCTGGACAACGACTTCCTGCAACAGGGCAAGGCTACCACCCCGGCCATTGGTGACGACTACCTGGGGCGGGTGATCGTCGGCATGTCCGATGACGCCTTCAGCCAGCGGCAGCAGGAAATCGTGATCAAGGCCGGCATCCTGGCGCTGTTCGCCCTGCTGTTCACCTTTTTGCTGGCGCGCCGCCTGGCCCTGAGCCTGGCCAAGCCGATCAGCGACATGGGCCATGCGGTCAAGGCGATTCAGCAAGGCGAGTACAACACCCCCTTGCCGGTGGTCGATGACAGCGAGCTGGGCCACCTGGCGCGCCACATCAACAACCTGGCGCAGGCCCTGGAGCAGGCCAGTGACGAACAGAAGCAGGCCATTGCCGAGCTGATCCAGGCCCGTGAAGAGGCCGAGCAGGCCAACCGGGCCAAATCGGACTTCCTGGCCATGATGAGCCACGAGCTGCGCACGCCGATGAATGGTGTGCTGGGCATGCTGCAGTTGCTAGAAACCACCTCGTTGAGCAGCGAACAGGCCGACTACACCGCAGTGGCCAGTGAATCCACCGGGCATTTGCTGAAGGTCATCAACGACATCCTCGATTTCTCCCGCATCGAACGCGCCGCGCTGCAACTGGAGCATATCGACTTCAACCTGGCCGAGCTGATCACCAGCAGCGTCCAGTCGTTCCAGCACAGCGCCCAGCAGCGCGGCCTCGGCTTGCACCTGCAATTGCCGGCCGGCATCGAGCAATTGCAGGTGAACGGCGACCCTACGCGGATCCGCCAGATCCTGCTCAACCTGGTGGCCAACGCCCTGAAGTTCACCGAACGCGGCCAGGTGCAGGTGGAGGCGCAGTGGCAGGTGCTGGACCGGCAGCTGATCTGGTTGACCTGCAGTGTGCGCGACACCGGTATCGGCATCGACAACGACCGCCTGGAAATGATGTTCGTCGCCTTCCAGCAGGCCGACAGCTCGATTTCCCGACGCTATGGCGGCACCGGGCTGGGGCTGTCGATCGCCCGTACCCTGGCCGAACGCATGGGCGGCAAGCTGCGCGGTGAAAGCCGGGAAGGCCTGGGCTCTACCTTCACCCTGGAGATGCCTCTGGCCGTGGCCAGCCCGCCCCCCGGCAAGCGGCCCCTGCCAATGGCTGCCAGCACGCCGGTCGCCGGCAATGATGAAGTGCTGCTGGTAGAGGACAATCCGGTCAACCAGAGCGTCATCGAAGCCATGCTGCGCAGCCTTGGCGTTACGGTTTGCACCGCCGAGGACGGCCTGGAGGCAGTCGAACGGGTCAGCCAGCAGCGCTTTGCCGCCGTGCTGATGGACTGCCGCCTGCCGCACCTGGATGGCTATGAGGCCACCCGGCGCATCCGCCAGCTGCCCAACGGCGCCCGCCTGCCGATCATCGCCCTGACCGCCAACGCCTTGCAGGGCGACCGCGAGCGTTGCATGGCCGCGGGCATGGATGACTACCTGACCAAACCGTTGCGCCGCAGCGAACTGCAGCGCGTGCTGCAGCGCTGGCTACCCGGTCAGACAACCGCGACTGGCGATAAATGCTAAAGTGCGGCAGTCTTAAACACTGGACAGGACCTTCATCGGACCTGAAAATAGACGTTTCAGTGCACACCTGTACTTCTTTCGCCAGGTGCGCTGTGACTTTCACCACAACGCAATAGTCTACCTGTAGGCTGCCGCCCCGAAGTCATCGCTTTTCGGGCCGGCCGGGAAGATTCATCCCCTGCCACAGGGGGTTATTGAGGAGCTCGCATGACCAAACAACACGCCTTTACTCGGGAAGACCTGCTGCGCTGCAGTCGCGGTGAGCTGTTCGGCCCAGGTAATGCGCAACTGCCCGCGCCGAACATGCTGATGGTCGATCGCATCACCCATATCAGCGAAGAAGGCGGCAAGTACGGCAAAGGTGAATTGGTCGCCGAGCTGGATATCAATCCGGACCTGTGGTTCTTTGCCTGCCACTTCGAAGGCGATCCGGTCATGCCGGGCTGCCTGGGCCTCGACGCCATGTGGCAGCTGGTCGGTTTCTTCCTCGGCTGGCAGGGCCTGCCAGGCCGCGGTCGTGCCCTGGGTTCGGGTGAAGTGAAATTCTTTGGCCAGGTATTGCCTACTGCCAAGAAAGTCACCTACAACATTCACATCAAGCGCGTCCTCAAAGGCAAGCTGAACATGGCCATCGCCGATGGCTCCGTCAGCGTTGACGGCCGCGAGATCTACACTGCCGAAGCCCTGCGGGTCGGCGTGTTCACCTCCACTGACAATTTCTAAGGGTTATTCGCATGCGCCGCGTCGTTATCACTGGTCTGGGCATCGTATCGTGCCTGGGCAATGACAAAGCTACCGTCACCGAAAACCTGCGCAACAGCCGTCCGGGTATCCGTTACAACCCGGAATACAAGGAAATGGGGCTGCGTAGCCAGGTTTCCGGGTCCATCGACCTCAACCTCGAAGAACTGATCGACCGCAAGGTCTACCGCTTCGTCGGCCACGCCGCTGCCTACGCCTACCTGGCCATGCAGGACGCGATCAAGGACGCCGGCCTGACCGAAGAGCAGGTTTCCAACCCGCGTACCGGCCTGGTGGCGGGCTCCGGCGGCGCCTCGACCCTGAACCAGATGGAAGCGCTGGACACCCTGCGTGAGAAAGGCGTCAAGCGCGTCGGCCCGTACCGCGTCACCCGCACCATGGGCAGCACCGTTTCGGCGTGCCTGGCGACCCCGTTCAAGATCAAGGGCCTCAACTACTCGATCTCGTCGGCCTGCGCCACTTCGGCACACTGCATCGGCACCGCCCTGGAGCAGATCCAGTGGGGCAAGCAGGACATCGTCTTCGCCGGTGGCGGTGAAGAAGAGCACTGGAGCCAGTCGTTCCTGTTCGATGCCATGGGCGCCCTGTCGACCAAGCGCAACGAAACCCCGGAACTGGCTTCGCGCGCCTATGACGCCGACCGTGATGGCTTCGTCATCGCTGGCGGTGGTGGCATGGTGGTGGTCGAGGAGCTCGAACACGCGTTGGCCCGTGGCGCGAAAATCTACGCCGAAATCGTCGGTTATGGTGCCACTTCCGACGGCTACGACATGGTTGCCCCGAGCGGCGAAGGTGCCATCCGCTGCATGCAGCAGGCACTGTCCACCGTCGACACCCCGATCGACTACCTGAACACCCACGGCACTTCGACTCCGGTCGGTGACGTTGCCGAGATCAAGGGTGTTCGCGCCGTGTTCGGCGACAAGGCCCCGAAAATCAGCTCGACCAAGAGCCTGTCGGGCCACTCGCTGGGCGCCGCTGGTGTACACGAGGCAATCTACTGCCTGCTGATGATGGAAAACAACTTCATCGCCGGCTCCGCCAACATCGACGAACTGGACCCGGAGGTCGCCGACCTGCCGATCCTGCGCAAAACCGAAGAAAACGCCAAGATCGACACGGTCATGAGCAATAGCTTCGGCTTTGGCGGCACCAACGCCACCCTGGTGCTCAAGCGCTGGGAAGGCAAGTAAGGCCTCGCTGCAGTAATTGAAAACGCCCCGACTGGTTCGGGGCGTTTTTGTTTTTGCTGCCTGTACCGGCCCTATCGCCGGCAACCATCATTTATGCCTGGGCAGAATAGACAGAAAATTCTCCCGGGCCACCTTGTTTGCCACCGCCTCCGGCAATGCATCCAGAAACGGCCCGAACCCGTGCAGTTGCTCCCCCAGGCTGCCAAACCGCCCGACCACATCCGACCCCAGCATGAACCGTTCCGGGTGCTTCTCGACCAAGGCCAGCCATTCCTTGCGCGGTACCCCATTGTCGTCCAGCAGATAAGGCTCCAGCACACTCCACGACAGGTCGACATACAGGTTCGGGTAATCGTCCAGCAACCGCGTCAGCACCGGCAGCAGAAAGTCCATCTGCGTCTGGTGCCGGTGGATCTCCATGCTGCTGCCGGCATGCGCCCAGATGAACCGCGTATGCGGGTGATTGCGCAGTGGTTCTTCGAGCTCCGCCAGGTACAACGGGTTGCGCTCGCGCTTGGAGGTGATGTTGGAATGCAGCAGCACCGGCAGATCGCG
>NZ_JABMCW010000116.1:8573-15418 GCF_013179705.1 Pseudomonas sp. CM25
TGAACCGCGTATGCGGGTGATTGCGCAGTGGTTCTTCGAGCTCCGCCAGGTACAACGGGTTGCGCTCGCGCTTGGAGGTGATGTTGGAATGCAGCAGCACCGGCAGATCGCGCTCGGCCGCCAGGTGATAGATGCGCGTCATGGCTTCGTTGTTGGCGCGCGGCGTGTCACCACTGGTCAGTGCCGTGAGGTCGTCGTGACGGGTGAATACCTCGCCAATGCCTTGCCACAGGCCCGGGTACATATCGAGCATGCGTTCGATGTGGCTGACGGCGTTCTTGTCCACCGGATTGAAACCGGTCAGGAACGGATGAAAACGCCGACGCTGCTCGTCCGGCAATTTCAGCACGGCCGCCGCCACGTAGGTGTCGGTTGCGCTGTACCAGTAGGCATCGGCGTCGTCACCGGCGTAATAGCGCGGGCGCTTGGGCTCGTCCTCATGCCACTTCTTGGCCACCGGGATACCGGAAATCATCGACTGGTCGATACCTGCCGCATCCATGGCCTTGACAAGCGCCGGCATCCCCTCGCTTTCCTGGAAGAAGTCGACATAGTGCAGGTGGGCATCACTGTAGCGGTAGTCGCGCGCCTGTGCCGCCTGGCACAGCCAGCCGGACAACAGCACGCAGGCCAGCGCTCTGGCTATCATGGGGCAGCTTCCTTTTACCGGGTATGGAAAGAGTAGACCGGCCGGCCAACCAGACGGTTCAGCCAACGCCTGCGAACCGCTATGCTAGGGGCATTCCACCTCGCCTGGAGCCCTTCCCATGAGCAGCCCTCTGGTCATCCGCCCACGTGCCGAGTCGGTCGAGGGCCAGCCGATCCTGCGCCCGCTGCCATCGGCCCAGTGCCGCAGCGTCGGCCCATTCGTGTTTTTCGACCATATGCTCGAAACCGACTATCCCCCGGGGCACGGCATGGACATCCGCCAGCACCCGCATATTGGCCTGTCAACGCTGACTTACTTGTTCGAAGGCGCAATCCTGCACAAAGACAGCCTCGGCTCGGAGCAGCGCGTGCTGCCTGGGGATGTGAGCTGGATGACCGCTGGTAAAGGTGTGGCGCATGTCGAGCGCACGCCTGCGGACGCCCTGAGCCATGGCTCACGCTTGCACGGGCTGCAGGTGTGGCTGGCCTCGCCACAGGCGCTGGAACAGGGCGAACCGAGCTACAGCCATCATCCAGCGGCGAGCTTGCCGTTCAGTGATAGCCTGGGCGTGCGTATCTGCATGATTGCAGGCAGCGGGTTCTGCCTGGAATCACCGGTGCCGGTGCTCTCCCCTACCCTTTATGCGCATGTGACGATGCAGCCGGCCACTACGCTGGTAGTACCTGGCGAACATGTACAGCGGGCGCTGTATCTGCTCGACGGTGAGCTGTTCATGGATGGCGAACAGGTCGAGGCGTGCAGCCTGGTGGTCCTGCCAGAGGGTGAATGGGTGACGCTGTATGCCGAGGAAGAGTGCCAGTTGGTACTGATTGGCGGGGACCCGCTGGATGGGCCGCGGCGGATGAACTGGAATTTTGTCGCCAGTGACCCGGAACTGATCGAGCAAGCCAGGGCCAAGTGGGCTGCCGGGGATTGGCCAGTGGTGCCGAGGGAAACTTCGAGGATCGAGTTGCCTAGGTGATTTTGGGGCTGCTTTGCAGCCCATCGCCGCGGTTCGTCGCCACGACAAGCCAGCTCCCACAGATACAGCTCATGCCACTTTGTGGGAGCCGCGCTTGCCGGCGATGGGCCGCACAGCGGCCCCTGCGGTATCAGCGCTGGAAAACTTCGCTGAGCAGGTTGTGCATCGAGCGGAACGCCCGCTCCGAAGTACGGCGGTCATACTGCATCTTGCCCGGCACATTGGCATTCGGGTCGGTAAACGAGTGCACTGCCCCGCCGTAGCTCAGCAGCTGCCAGTCGACCTTGGCCGCATTCATCTCGTCTTCGAACGCTGGCAACTGCTCTTTCGGCACCAGTGGATCGGAAGCACCATGCAGCACCAGCACCGAGCCCTTGATGCGCTTGGCATCTTCTGCGTTCGGCGTGTCCAGGGTGCCATGGAACGACACCGCCGCCCGCAGGTCAGCCCCGGTACGCGCCAGCTCCAGGGCGCAGCAGCCACCGAAGCAGAAACCGAACGTGCCAACCATGCCAGGCTCCAGCAGCGCCTTCGACTGCCCCAACAGCTGCGCCAGGGCCTCTTGCATGCGCTTGCGCAACTCACCACGGTCGTTCTTCAGCGGCATCATTGCCGCGCCGGCCTCGTCGGCATTGGACGGACGCACACCTTGCCCGTACAAGTCAGCAATCAGCACCACATAGCCCTTCTCGGCCACTTCCTTGGCGATGCGCTCGGCCCCCTCGCCGATACCCATCCAGTTCGGCGCCATCACCAGCCCCGGCCGGCCCAGCGCCCCCGGCTCATGGACCAAGCGGCTTTCGTAGGTCTTGCCGGACAGATGGTAGACCAGCGATTCGACGATTACTTTGCTCATCAAGCACTCCTTTGGCACTGTTCTTAAAAAGCCTGCCATGAAAAAAGCCCGCCGAAGCGGGCTTTCCTGTGCATCAACTCAAGCAGACAGCTCGACCAGCAGCTTGTTCAGGCGACGAACGTAGGCCGCCGGGTCTTTCAGGCTGTCACCGGCCGCCAGGGCCGCCTGATCGAACAGGATGTGCGACAACTCGGCAAAGCGGTCCTCGCTCTGTTCGTTGTCCAGCTTCTCGATCAGCGGGTGACCCGGGTTGAATTCGAAGATCGGCTTGGACTCGGGCACCTTCTGCCCGCTGGCTTCGAGGATCTGACGCATCTGCAGGCCCAGGTCCTGCTCGCCAATGGCCAGGATCGCCGGCGAATCAGTCAGGCGGTGCGATACACGCACTTCGGCCACGCTGTCACCCAGCGCACCTTTCAGGCGCTCGACCAGGCCTTCCTTGTCCTTGGCGACTTCTTCCTGGGCCTTCTTGTCTTCTTCCGAATCCAGGTTGCCCAGGTCCAGGTCGCCGCGGGCGACGTCGACAAACGCCTTGCCGTCGAACTCGTTGAGGTAGCTCATCAGCCACTCGTCGATGCGGTCGGTCAGCAGCAGCACTTCGATGCCTTTCTTGCGGAAGACTTCCAGGTGCGGGCTGTTCTTGACCTGCGCGTAGGACTCGCCGGTCAGGTAATAGATCTTGTCCTGTCCTTCCTTGGCGCGGGCCAGGTAGTAGGCCAGGGAGACACTTTGCTCGCCGCTCTCGTCCTGGGTGGAGGCGAAGCGCAGCAGGCCGGCGATTTTTTCCTTGTTGGCAAAGTCTTCGGCCGGGCCTTCTTTCAGCACCTGACCAAAGTTTTTCCAGAAGCCCTTGTACTGCTCGGGTTCGTTCTTCGCCAGCTTCTCCAGCATGTCCAGCACGCGCTTGGTCAGCGCGGTCTTCATCGAATCGATGATCGGGTCTTTCTGCAGGATTTCACGCGACACGTTCAGCGACAGGTCGTTGGAGTCGACCACACCCTTGATGAAGCGCAGGTACAGCGGCAGGAACGACTCGGCCTGGTCCATGATGAACACACGCTGCACGTACAGTTTCAGGCCGCGCGGTGCTTCGCGCTGGTACAGATCGAACGGCGCGCGGGCCGGCACGTACAGCAGCGAATTGTATTCCAGCTTGCCTTCGACCTTGTTGTGGCTCCAGGCCAGCGGGTTTTCGAAGTCATGGCCGATGTGCTTGTAGAACTCCTGGTATTCCTCGTCCTTGATCTCGGTACGCGGACGGGTCCACAGGGCGCTGGCGCGGTTGACGGTTTCCCACTCTTCGGCTGGCTGTTCTTCACCTTCGGCTGCAGCTTGCTCTTTCGGCAGCTGAATCGGCAAGGCGATGTGATCGGAGTACTTCTTGACCACGTTGCGCAGGCGCCAGCCATCGGCGAACTCCAGCTCGTCCTTCTTCAGGTGCAGGACAATGCGGGTACCGCGCTGTGGCTTGTCGATGGTGGCCACATCGAACTCACCCTCGCCTTTCGACGACCAGTGCACGCCTTCGGCGGCCGGCTGGCCGGCGCGACGGCTGTACACATCGACCTTGTCGGCAACGATGAACGCGGAGTAGAAGCCCACGCCGAACTGACCGATCAGGTGCGAGTCCTTCTTCTGGTCACCGGTGAGGTTCTTCATGAAGTCGGCAGTGCCGGACTTGGCGATGGTACCCAGGTGAGCAATGACGTCTTCGCGGCTCATGCCGATGCCGTTGTCCTCGAGGGTGACGGTACCGGCGTCCTTGTCGAAGCTCACGCGAATCTTCAGTTCATCGCCGCCCTCGAGCAGCTCGGGCTTGGCCAGCGCTTCGAAGCGCAGTTTGTCCACGGCATCGGAGGCGTTGGAGATCAACTCACGCAGGAAGATCTCCTTGTTCGAATACAGCGAATGGATCATGAGGTGCAGCAGCTGCTTTACCTCGGTCTGGAAGCCCAGCGTTTCTTTTTGAGTATCCACACTCATGGTCTTCAAAACTCCGATCTGATGGCAGTGGGCGCCTGGCGGCCGGTTCGGCCTGCGTTAAAGGCGGATGTCATGCAGATGGGGGCAGCCCGGATGATTTCAAGGGCTTTTCCGGTTCAATCTTGAAATGCGCGCGCGCCGTGGCGATCGGCGATTGCCTGTCACCTTGCCAGGCGGTGATGGCCACGTTGGTCACCCGTCGACCCTGGCGCCACAGCTGGCACTGTGCGTAGGTATCCCGAAAATGCCCGGCCCGCAGGTAGTCGATGGAAAAATCGATGATCTTCGGAATGCTTGCGCTGTCGCTGTAGATCAGCAGGTACAGCGCCGCCGACAGCTCCATGAAGCCGGCGATCACGCCGCCGTGAATGGCGGGCAGCAGCGGGTTGCCGATGTTGTCCGGGTTGGCCGGCAGGCGAAACAGCAGGTCCTCGCCCCGGCGCTCGCATTCGATGCCGATCAGGCCTGCGTAGGGGATCAGCGCCAGTAGCGGCCGGTAATCCCCCTGGGCATGGGCGGCGTTGAGCTGCTGGCGAACCGCGTGCGGAATCATGCCCCACCCTCCTTCAGGTTGTTGCCAAAGCGGATGCCGCCCTTGACCTCCTGGCCCAGCCGCATGAATGTACCGACCACCTGGCAAATCGGCTGGTCAGGGTCGTCCTGGTAGGCGGTGCCACGGGTAAAGATCACATCACGGGTCACCCGGTAGCACTGGGCATGGCCGTAGATTGCCTTGCCGGCCTGCGCCGGGTGCATGTAGTCGATACGCAGGTCCAGCGTCGGGCACACCTCGAAGCGCGGCAGCACACACAGCGTGGCCATGCCGCAGGTGGTGTCCATCAGCGTGGTCAGGGCGCCGCCATGCACAGCGCCGGTTTGCGGGTTGCCGACGATGGCCGGCGACCAGGGCAGGATGAGGGTGATGCCCTGCGCATCGGCGTGTACCACACGCATCTGCAACAACTGGCAATGTTTCAATGCCGAGAGAAAACGCTCGGCCATGGCCATCAAGGTTGAATCGCTCATTCGCTGTATCCACCTGAACTGCCGCAGCGGCATGGATTGAGTAAAAAGTCTATCTGGAACGGGGCGTTATATATCTGTAATCTCCGTTGAACTTCTTCCGCGTAGTTGTACTCGAAGGTTCAAGTCAACTTATTCCACCAAGGAGAAACACCCCCATGCGTAAACCTTTTGCTTTTGCTCTGATGCTGGCTGCTGCCATGGGCCTGGCCGCTTGCGATAAAGCGAGCGAAGACAAAGCCCAGGACGCACAAGAACATGCTGAACAAGCCCAGGAGAAAATGGGTGAAGCTCAGGATAAGATGAACGACGCCGCCAAGGAAAACGCCGAAGCTGCCAAAGATCAGGCCGAAGCCGAGCAGAAGGCTGCCGAAGAAGCCGCTCCGGCTACTCCGGCTGCCCCAGTTACGCCGGCCGAACCCGCCAAGCAGTAATTGGCTGAAACAAAAAAACCCGACGCTGTCGGGTTTTTTTGTGCCTGAAACTTGAGGATTAAACGTTTCAGTTGCCCGCCGCACTAGTTTCCCTGGCAGGCTCGCCAGGCACACTTTCCGTGGGTGTGAACACCATCACATCGAGCACATCCGAATGGAACTCGCGGCGGTACAGGATCAGCACTACCCCGACACTCATGGCCATGAACAACCACGGGCTGATGAACCAGCTCAACATGGCCATGCCGAAGTAATACGAGCGCAGGCCCAGGTTGAACTGGTTGGCAGCCAGCGACAGTACCCGCGCCGCGCGTGAAGCGAACGCCTTGCGCTCCAGCTCGTTGACCAGGCGCTCGCCGACCATCGGTGCCGAGCCTACCAGTACTGCGGCGAAGTTGTACTGGCGCATGCACCAGCTGAAGGTGAAGAAGGCATAGACGAACACCGTGGCCAGGCACAGCAGCTTGATCTCCGACATGCCCTGGGACGCCTGCTGGACTAGCGGCAGGTCGGCCAGCAGCGACAGTGCCCGGTCCGAGGCACCCAGCACGGTGAGTATGCCGGCCAGGATGATCAGGGTACTGGAGGCGAAGAACGAGGCGTTGCGCTCCAGGTTGCCGATCACGCTGGCATCGGCGATGCGGTTGTCGCGCAGCAACATGCGGCGCATCCAGTCTTCCCGGTACAGGTGCAGCACGCTGGCCAGGCAGGCGGTGTCGCGGCCCTTCCAGATGGCATAGCGGGTGTACCCGCCCCAGCACAGGGCAAACCAGGCGATGGCCAACAGGTTGTTGAGGTTGCTTTGGATGAAGTTCATGCAGTGTTCCCGAATGGGCCAGGTGCCTAGAGGATAGGGACCGGGTTTCGACGCTGGCAAGCGGCAAAAGGCACACCTTCTGGCAGATATCTGCACAGGCA
>NZ_JABMCW010000117.1:0-15355 GCF_013179705.1 Pseudomonas sp. CM25
GGCGCTTCTCGATGTCCGGCAGGATCACCAGTTCATTGACGATCGGGTTGGGCGCCTCGGCCGCGATGATGCCCGGCTCGGTCAGCCCCAGGTAGCGGCTGCCGTGCATCCGCTGCTTGGCGTGGGCGATGGTAGCGCCCTTCATCGGCCCCTTCATCACGCCAGGGCCGCAGCCGGTACACACGTCCAGTTTGCGCAGGCCCAGCTCGTGGCCGACCTTCTTGGTGTACTGGTATTCCTCGGTGCTGATCGAGTGGCCGCCCCAGCACACCACCATCTTCGGCTCCACGCCCGGGCGCAGAGTACGGGCATTGCGCAGCAGGTGGAAGACGTAATCGGTGATGCCCTGGGAGCTTTCCAGGTCGATGCGCTGGCTGGCCAGCTCGCTTTCGGTATAGACGATGTCGCGCAGGGCGCTGAACAGCATTTCACGGGTGCTGGCGATCATTTCGCCATCGACGAAGGCGTCGGCCGGGGCATTCAGCAGCTCCAGGCGTACGCCGCGGTCCTGTTGGTGGATGCGCACCTCGAAGTCCTTATAGGCCTCGAGGATGGTCTTGGCATTGTCGACATGGGCGCCGGTGTTGAGGATGGCCAGGGCGCACTGGCGGAACAGGGTGTAAAGGCTACCGGTACCGACTTCACTCAGTTGCTGCACTTCACGTTGTGACAGCGTCTCCAGGCTGCCTTTGGGGCTGACGGATGCATTGATGACATGGCGTTGAGGCATCTAAGTCTTTCCTGTGCGGGTAAAACATCCTTCTTTGACACCACCATACCTAGAAATGTGGACGGCAACGAGGGGGGCTGTGAAAAACCTTGAAGCCGAGTCGCCTGCTTCGCGGGTCTACTTGCGAAGCAGGCGACCCGGTCTCCAGTCAGCCCAGCAGTTTCTGCACCCCCAGGGTAATCGCCAATCCCCCACCCATCAGCCACAGGTTCAGGATCGCCCCGGTAGCCAGCGCCCGTGGCCCAGCCTGGCGGATCTGGCTGAAGCGCGTCTCCATACCCAGCGCGGTCATGGCCATGGTCAGGGCAAAGGTGTCCAGGCTGTTCACCGCCTGGGTCACGCTGCCCGGCAGCACCTGCAGCGAATTCACCAGCACCAGCGCCAGGAAGCCGAAGGCGAACCAGGGCATGGCGATGCGCCCGTTGCCTTGCGCCTGGCCCGCCTGCCGCGAGCGGCTGATCCACAGGCCCACCACCAGCAACACCGGTACCAGCAGCATTACCCGGGTCATCTTGACGATGGTGGCGATATGCGTGGCCTCGGGGCTGACGTTGCTGGCCGCGCCCACCACCTGTGCCACCTCGTGAATGGTCCCGCCCAGCAGCAGCCCGGCACCCATGGTGTCCAGGTGCAGCCAGCCAGCGTTGATCGCCAGTGGGTAAAGGAACATCGACAAGGTACCGAACAGCACCACGCTACCCACCGCCATGGCGCTTTTATGCGGGGCGCTGCGCAGCGCCGACTCGAAGGCCAGCACGGCTGCGGCACCACAGATGGCACTGCCGGCAGCGGTCAGCAAGGCGGTATCGCGGTCCAGCTTGAACAGCTTCATGCCGCACCAAAGGCCGATCAGCAGGGTGCTGCCCACCACCAGCAGCGACACCAACAGCCCCGACCAGCCGACTTCGGCAATTTCCTGCAAGCTAACCCGCAGCCCAAAGAACGCCACGGCAATGCGCAGCAGGCCGCGGGCGGAAAAGTTGATGCCCGCCGCCCAGCTTGCCGGCACGCCATCGCGCAGGGCATTGCCGTACAGCGCCCCTGCCACGATGCCGACGATGAGCGGGCTGATGCCCAGGTTGGCGATGGCCGGGATGGCGGCCAGCTCGGTGACTGCAAACGCGAACAGCGCGACGAAAAGGATGCCATTGAGCCGCCCTCGGGTAGAGAGGGTAGGTGCAAAAGCAGGGTTGGACGGAACCGTGGCCATGTGAGTCCTCCGGGAAGGTGTTTCGACAAGCCCTACGTTAATCTGGTTATAAGCTTATAAAAAATCGTAATTTAGAATGGCAAATATCCGCATAGCTGATATTTTCCATTCATGACCCCAGAACAGCTGATAACATTTGCCACTGTTGCCGAGCACGGCAACATCAGCCATGCCGCGCAGGCCCTGCACCTGTCGCAGCCGGCGGTGTCCGGACAGCTCAAGCTGCTGCAGGAGGCCTTTGGCGAGCCCCTCTACCAGCGTGCCGGCCGCGGCGTGCGGTTGACGGCGGCTGGCGAGCAGTTGCTGGCGCATGCCCAGCGCCTGCGCGAAACCTTTCGCCAGGCCCAGGCGCTGCGCGAGGCCATGCGCGGGTTGGAGCGCGGGACGCTGCGCATCGGTGCCAGCACCACACCGGCCAGTTACCTGCTGCCGTACCTGATCGCCGATTTTCACGCCCGCTACCCGGATGTGCTGGTGACTACATCACATGGCAACACTGCAGAGATCGTGGCTGCGCTGGACACTGTCGATATCGCCCTGATCGAAGGGCCCCCCGGGCAAGAGCTGCCGTTGGGAACGGAGGTGACGGCATGGCGTCAGGACGAGATCGTGGCAATCGTGCCGCGTGGGCATCCACTGGCAGAAAGTGACCAGCAAACGCTGGTGTCGCTGGGTGCTTATCCGTTAGTGCTGCGCGAGAGCGGATCAGGTGTGCGGCAGATCGTCGAGCGGGCGTTTGCCCGCGACGGCGTGGCGATGCGTGTAGCGCTGGAGATTGCCGGTGTGGAGGGCGTGAAGGAGGCGGTGCGGGCCGGGATGGGGATCGGCTTTGTATCAGCGATGTCGATACGGCATGAGGATGGGGCGTTGCGCCGGTTGCAGGTTGCGCCGCAGGCGCTGGTCAGGCGGTTTTCCATATTGATGCCGCATGCGGCCACGCCTTCCCGGGCTGCTGCGCGGTTTCTGGAGTTGTGTGTGGGCATGCAGCGAGAGGTGGGTTGACTGCAAGGTCCGCCTGCAGGCACAGGTTTAACCGCAATGAATTTTCAAACCGGGGGTTGCTCTACTGCATACACGTAGATGCATTCAGGAGTAGCGCAGTGCCCCGAATCATTACACCGCAAACCCCTGAGCATGAGGTGACGGAACACAATGCCAGGATGTTCGGTTCGCCCAAGGAGCGACTGGATTTCTACCGCAGAGAGATTCAGTACGAGACCAGCATCCTGGCCAACCGCACTGATGCGTATCTGGCCGCCCAGTCCTTCCTGGTCATCGCGTTCGTATCTTCCATGGGCAATCTGAATCAGTCATGGGGAGAGATGTTCACCCTGATCGTGCCCGCGTTTCTCGCGTTGTTGGGCGTTCTCAGCTCTCTCAATGCCTGGCCGGGAATACGTGCGGCCTATCGCATCATCGACCACTGGCAGTTGAAACAGAGCCACCTGCTGCGCAGCGAGCCGCTCATGGGGCTGGCTTATGATGAGTCGCCGCTGTTCTGCGAAGCCGAAACGTCACAGGCAGGGCATCGGAAATCGCTGCTGTTCTCACTTCGAACGCCTTGGATCTTTCTCGTATTCTGGATGCTGCTGGGGTGTTACTCGGTGTACATCCAGCTGGCGTGAGCTTGGAACAGGCGGGCGGGTAGTGGCCTCGTTCGGGAAAGCCTGACCTCGCTATCAAGCCGGGCGCCATCTGCAGTATACGATTTGCGGGCAAAAGAAAGCCCGCTGCTAGTCGGGCAAGGTCTATCACGTAGGGATGGACCAAGTCTGCCCTCGAAGTAGTGAAAATTGAGTGAAAGCAACATCTGCAAAACGTCAGCGACGTCCAGCCCAGCCAACCGCGGCTCAAGTAAAGGGTAATGGCTTGTTGGTTAGCAGCTGTGTCTATCAGGTTGAACGAGTCGTCATAAAGGTGAGTCTTCAGGGAATAAGTCTCTCTTCGCTACAACGAGACGGATATGAACCCAATGACGAGCTGAGTGTGTGCATGCGGGACAATAAAGCGCGAAAAGCCAAGATCAAGGCCAGGGCGACGATAATTTGCCTTCGAAGCGGCAAAGTCCTGCTGGTTCGGAAAAAAAGTGGAAAGTGGAATTTCCCGGGCGGCGCAATCGAGCAGGGCGAGTCGCCTGTCGCGGCCGCAGTACGGGAGCTTCGGGAGGAGACGTCCATTGAAGGCCACGGTTTGTTTGCGCTGTGCACGGTGAAGGTGGGGTGTACAGTCCACCACGTTTTCACCACACATTTCGATGATGATCAAAAACCCATGGCTTGCAATGAAATCGTGGCCTTGAAATGGGTAGTCAGAGACAAGCTAAGCCCCGCGATGTTGAATGCAACAGCCGCTGGGCTCTTGTCCAGCCAGTTGCCGGCACTGACCGTGTAGCGCTTCAGCGGCGCCGGCGCTGCGTATGGGTGATGATCAACCCGGTAACGAAACCGATGACTGCGGCACTCACCAATAACGGTATTTTGTCCTTACGGGTCAGACCGCCGTCTGCGAGCCATCGCTGCGTAACAGTTGGCGCGAGACTTTTTTCGCCAGGTTTCACGTCGCTCGGCTCGTGGTCCTGCGCAGCGTCGGCCTGCACCCGATCAGCTGCCTCGACGTCTTCAGGCATGGCGCTGACTTCCACCCTGAAAAGCTTCAATGCTGTGCCATCCACCAAGGTCAGTGTCAGGTCTTCCACCTCTCCGGCCACGCGGTCAGGAAAGACCGGTTCACCCGCAGCGTCCAGGTTGTCGTAAATGAAGCGTTTGCCCTCCACCCAGCCTACGGCTGTCAGCAACTCGGGGCCAAGATAGTATTTTCCATCGAGAAAGAAGCCAGTGAACTGGTGTGCACGTTCAACATTTTCCACCGAGTAGCGCTGACCTGCCTTCATACCTGTAGTTGGATCAATCATCACCTTCACCTCCATAGCTGGTATAGCGATGGAGATTGAGCCAGGCAGACCTGTTCCGAAGGGCTGACCAGCGGGCTAAAGCCTCGGTTGCAACCGGCCATGGCCAAGGCAACGATTACGAGAACGCTTTCGCTCATCAACGGTCTTGTTTGACCAGGCCAAGCTGGTGGTCGAGCGCGGCTTCATCGCCGCAGAGGATCACGCCCTCGGCGGCCAGCGCGCCACAGGCCTCGATGGCGCCTGCCTGGGTGAGGGCGCGGCAGGCCGGCAGGTACAGCAGCACCTGAAACCCGGCCTGGCGCAGTTGGCGGGCGGTGGTCTTGACGCAGTAGTCCAGGGCCAGGCCGCCGACGATCACTGCGGCTACCTGCTGCACCTTCAGAAATTCGATTACCCCGGTGGAGCGGCGTTCGGCCAGGTCGTGGTAGCAGGCGCCGTAGGGGTGCAGGTCGGGTTCGACGCCTTTCCACACGAAATAGTCGTAATCGATCGGCGCGGGCAGGCCGGGCAGCAGTTCGAAGCCTGGCGTGCCAGGCACGCAGTGGCTGACCCAGGTCAGGTCGGCGTTGGCCAACTGCAAGGGTTGCAGCATGCTCGCGGGCTCGGCCACCACCCACGCGGCGTTGGCAGGGTGGGCGTCCTTGCTTCCCAGGCGCAGGTCGGCGCGCAGGGCCATGGCATTCAGATCAGCCGCGATTTCGTCGCCTTCGGGGACGGGCAGCTCGTGCGGGGCGTTGGCGGTGAAGCCGTTTTGCGCGTCGACATCGAAACTGGCGATCTTCATGACGATTCCTCCTGGCCGTGTGGCGCGGGCATTTGTGTTTGACCAAAGTCTGATGCCAGGGGGGAAATGAGGTAATTGGACCTGACATGAATGCCAGCTTACCAACCTGCTGAGCGTGCTTGCTGTGAATTTCGAAGTTGAATTGCGTGAGTGAGGTCAATGCTGTAATTGCCGCGCATGAAGGGGCGCGCGCGTTTGCGCAGGATGCCCCGCCAGCGTATGGCTCTTGGTTCTAGACCACTAATAAAGCGGCCGCTCCCCTCGATAGTGTTATTCCTGTCGATCGAGCAGCCGCTTCACTTCATTGCGCGCAGCGGCTGGTATCCCCTTGCTCAGCCGGGGCCTTGCGCGCTGCTGCCAGGATAGTCGCCAGCACGATCAAGGCAGCCCCCGCCGCCATGCGCAGGGTCGGCTGGTCGCCGAACAACCACCACGCACCCAGAATCGCGTACACCGGCTCCAGCGCGATGATCATCCCCGCAGTGCGTGCTTCCAGGCCCTCCAGGCTCTTGACGAACAGGAACTGCGAAAGCCCGGTGCAAAATACCCCCAGCAGCGCCAGGTTGACCCAGTCACTGCCGCCCAGGCTGGTATTGCCCAGATGAGTGAAGGCAAACGGGGCCACCAGCGCAGCCACCACCACGTTCTGCCAGAACGCCACCTGCATGGCGTTCATGTTCGAGGCATTGCGGCGGTTGGCCACGGTCAGCAGAGCGAAGGCCAGGCCCGAGCCCAGGCCCCAGAGCAGGCCGATGGTGCCGCTGTCGAGCAGGTCGAACGATGGCACCACCATCACCAGGCCGGCAGTGACCATCAGCAACAGCAGACCTTGCACGGCACCGATCCGCTGGCCGAACACGCTGCGCTCGATCATGGCGATAAACGCCGGGAAGCTGGCGAAGCCCAGTGTGGCCACAGCCACGCCGCCCACTTTCACGGCGATGAAGAAGGTCACCCAGTGGGTGGCCAGCAGGGCGCCGGTCAGGCCCAGCACGGGCAGGTTGCGCAAGGTGATTGCATCGAGCAGGCGGGTGCCTTTCAGCCCGGCAACGAAGCCCAGGGCGATGAAGGCGAAGGTGGCGCGGCCAAAGGTGATGATGCTGGCGTCGGCTTCGATCAGGTGACCGAAGATACCGGTCAGGCCGAACAACACAGCGGCGATATGAGCAACGTACAGGGCGTTACGGTGGCCGGTGGCAGCACCGGCTACGGGGATTGAAGTCGCGATCATGGCAGTCAAGTCTTCACAATGTGACGCGCGCAAGCACTCCCGGCTGGCGCGGCGCGGGTCTTTAATACTGGGAGTTTTATCGTTATGAGCCCGGACGAACTGCCCGGTGCAAAAAGGCGCCACAGCGTTGGAATTGTGAAGCGAGGCTGCTTACTCGCAGGTACCACACCAGCCAGCCCACGGCGCGGGGCTGGTCGATGTGTGTATTATTTTTGTATACAGGGATTGGCAGCCGGTTGCGGGCGACGTGTGCTTGTCTGATCGCGACATTGGCTGTTGCCTTGCTGCGCCGCGTGGTGTCTGGCGGCTTTGTGCGGGGAGGGGCGTTGTGGGTTGTCTGATCTGGCCTCTTCGCGGGTGAACCCGCTCCCACTCAGGTATTACCGAGGTTGAGACCCGTGTAGGGTTTACCCGCTGAGGGGCCGGATCAGGCTGAATCAGTGCCCCATGGCAAGCTTGGCACTCGTCTGCCGACGACGGTAGGCACTGTCACGGCTGGCCAGCCACCAGTACAGGGGCGAGGTGATTGCCAACCCCACCAGCCAGGACAGATCGGCCCCGTTGATATGCTCGGAGATCGGCCCGACGTACAGCGGCGTGTTCATGAACGGGATCTGCACCACGATGCCGATCGCATAGGCGATCAGCGCCTGCGGGTTGTAACGTCCGTAAATGCCGCCATCGACCTGGAAGATCGACTGGATGTCGTAGTCACCCTTGTGAATGACATAGAAGTCGATCAGGTTGATCGCAGTCCACGGCACAAGCACTACCAGCAGCACCAGCACCATGTCGACGAAGTGGCCGATGAAGTCTGCCGAGGCGAACACCGCCACCACGCAGCAGGCCGACAGCACGATCAGCGACAATACCGCTCGGCTCTTGGCGGTGGGGATCCAGCGGTAGGCGAAGGTTTGCACCAGGGTGATCAGCGACAGCACCGCACCATACAGGTTGAGGGCGTTGTGGCTGATCACGCTGAGCAGGAACAGCACCAGCATGACCGGGCCCAGGGTGCCGGTGGCCAGCTTGACCGCGTCCATGGTGTCCATGCCGGCCGGAATCGCCAGCACCGCCACGGCGCCAAAGATGAACGACAGGCTCGAGCCCAGGGCCGAGCCGAGGTAGGTGGTCCAGAAGGTAGAGCTGACTTTTACATCTGCCGGCAGGTAGCGCGAGTAGTCCGATACATAGGGCGCAAAAGCGATCTGCCACAGCGCCGCCAGCGACACGGTGGCCAGCCAGCCGGCCAGGTTGAAGCCGCCGCGGGTCAGGAAATCGTCGCTTTGCACGTGGGTGAAGATGTAGCCGAAGCCGACCACGATACCGATACCCAACACCCAGGTGCCAATGCGGTTGAGCACGTGGATGAAGCGATAGCCGATGATGCCGATGATGCCCGAGCCCAGCGCGCCGATGACGATGCCCACCGACACCGGCACGGCGTCGACCACGCCATGCAGCGATTTGCCGGCCAGCACGATATTGGAGGCGAAGAAGCCGATGTACATCACCCCGGCGATCACCACCACCAGCAGCGCGCCGAGGGTGCCGAACTGGGCGCGGCTCTGGATCATCTGCGGGATGCCCATTTGCGGGCCCTGGGCCGAATGCAGCGCCATCAGCACGCCGCCGACCAGGTGGCCGACCAGGATGGCGACAACGCCCCACACCAGGTTCAGGTGAAACAGCTGCACGCCCAGCGCGCCGGTGACGATGGGCAGCGGCGCGATATTGCCGCCGAACCACAGTGTGAACAGATCCCTTACCTTTCCATGGCGGTCTTGCGGGGGCACGTAGCCGATCGTGTGTTTTTCTATCAGGGGTGCCGTATTGGCTGCACTGGTCATGACTGACTCCAAGGCAAGGTAGGGCATCGGGAACTGCCCGGGGGCGTGCCGGCGAAGGGCGACGCGTTCTTGTTGGAGCGATGATGCGGGGCGCCGGGATAACGGGAAATTAGTAAATATGTGCCCACAAACGTTAAAAAACCTAAGGCTGACAAAAGCTTAAGCGGGTGACGGTAGCAAGGAGGGTGCCATTTGGCGCGAGGGCCTGAAATAGAGGGATCAGGCGGATGGCAAGCCGGAACGGATGATCCGGCGTGGTGCATGTGTGCGTTTATGGGGCAGTCGATGTATCAGTTGTAGCCGCCTGGTGACGGACGCTTACATAGGTAATAACCGATCCTGGATGACCTCTTTCATTACCAGGGTCGAGCTCAAGCGCTTCACATTGGGAATGCTGGTCAGGTGTTCGTCATACAGCTTCTGGAAGGCGGGCAAATCCCTGGCCACCACATGCAACAGGTAGTCCGGGTCGCCAAACAGCCGCTGCGCTTCGACAATCTGTGGGATCTCGGCCAGTGCCGCTTCAAAGTCCGCTACCGGCTGGCGGGTCACCTCGCGCAGGGTCACGAACACCAGGGCGGCAAAATTCAGCCCCAGCGCGCTGGGCGCGAGGCGGGCGTGATAGCCCAGAATCGCGCCGGAGTCTTCCAGCGCCCGGAGGCGCCGATGGCACGGCGACAGGCTGAGCCCCACGCGGTCGGCCAGCTCCGTCACCGAGAGCCGACCGTCTTTTTGCAGCTCGGCAAGGATTTTTCGATCAGTCCGGTCCATTGAGAAGATTCTTCCAGTCATTAGGCGCTCGGGGGAAATATACGAAAGATAATCCTCCAGTGGAATCCGTAATCTTTCGATATCCCCAAGCAGTGGAAAAGGAAGATACAAGTGGCTATCAGTGTTCTGACGGCGTTCTGGGCTGTGTCGATGCTGTTCGTGATTACCCCGGGTGCGGACTGGGCCTACGCCATTTCGGCGGGCATGCGCGGGCGCTGGGTGATGCCTGCGGTGGCGGGCATGTTGTCGGGGCATTTCCTCGCCACTTTGGTGGTCGCTGCCGGGGTGGGGAGTTTACTGGCCGGCCACCCGCTGGCGCTGACCCTGCTGACGCTGGCCGGGTGCGCTTACCTGCTGTGGCTGGGCGGCAACCTGCTGCTGAGCCCGGCCTTGCCCGAAGCCGGGCGGGCCGGGGCGGGGGAGTCTGGCTCGCGCTGGGCGTTGAAAGGGTTCTGCGTCAGTGGCCTGAACCCGAAAGTGTTCCTGCTGTTCCTGGCTTTGTTGCCGCAGTTCACCGACCCGCAGTCGAGCTGGCCGGTGCCATTGCAGATATTGCTGCTGGGGCTGGTGCATCTGTGCAGCTCGCTGGTGATCTATTCGCTGGTCGGTTACGGCGCCAAAGCCTTGCTGAGCACGCGGCCTGGGGCGGCGAAGCTGGTCGGGCGGGTGTCGGGGGGGGCGATGATCAGCGTGGCCCTGGGGCTGATCGCTGGGCAAATGGGATGAGTGCGCTCGGGCTGTCGCTGGCCTGCCTTATGGTCCGCACCCATGCCAGCTAAATGGTGCTGTTGATCTTGCCCAGAAAAACCGCGGAACGAACTGTTGATTGCAGCTCTCCTATCCAGAGATGGATGGCAATATGCCCGGGACTACCCAGACATGAGATCGCTTCAGCAATCGACGACCCCTGTGAACCCGGCGCTCGGCTTTCTGCTGAACGGCGGTGCCATCGGCAGCCTTCTGCAGACGATGGACTGGACCGAATCACCGCTGGGCCCACCAGAAACCTGGTCGCCGCACCTGCAGGCCGTGATGACCACGCTGCTGCCGGCCCAGGCGCAATTCGTGCTGTTCTGGGGCGCCGCCTATGTGGCGTTGTACAACGATGCCTACGCCCCCACCATCGGCACCAAGCACCCGCAGGCGCTTGGTCGACCGGCGCAGGAGCATTGGCGTGAACTGTGGGACGACCTGGAGCCGTTGCTGCGCGGCGTGCGGGAGACCGGCCAGACGTTCGCAGCCAAGGATCGCCCGTTCTATATCGAGCGGCGTGGGCTTGGTGAAACGGTCTACTTCGATGTTTCCTATTCGGCCGTGCGGGAGGCCGATGGCAGTGTCGGCGGCGTGTTGTGCCTGGTCACCGACACCACCGAGCGCGTGCGTTTCCAGCAGCGCCAGGCGTTTCTGCTGCAGCTGGGCCGGACCTTGCCAGGGTTGGGCTCGGCCGAGCGCATCGAGGCCTGTGCCGTGCAACGCCTGGCCAAGGAGCTGGGCGCGGCGCGGGTGTGCTTTGGCGAGGACCAGGGCGATGGGGTCTGCTTCAAGGTGAGCCAGGACTGGGCCGATGGCGTGCCATCGCTTGTTGGCCAGCATCGATACCAGGACTTCGGTGCTTCGTTGCACGCCCAGTTGACTGCAGGGCAGACGGTGCAGCAAGCCTATGAAGACTCGCCCGCCCGATTACCGGGCCTGCACTTGAGCCTGCACGTACCCATTCTCAGGGCAGGGCGCCTGGAGGCGATGCTGGGCTTGTATTTCCATAGCCCGCGCCAGTGTTTCGAAGACGATTGCCAACTGGTCGAGGAAACCGCCAAGCAGGTCTGGGCAGCCATCACCCACGCGCGTGCCGAGCGGGCCTTGCACTTGCTCAATGAAAGCCTTGAAGAACGAGTGGCGACTGCGCTGGCCCAGCGCGAGGCGGTCATGCTGCAGCTGCACGAAGCGCACAAGATGGAAATGATCGGGCAACTCACCGGGGGTATCGCCCACGACCTCAATAATATGCTCACCCCGATCATCGGCTCGTTCGAGCTGTTGCGCCGGCATCCGCATTCAGAGCGCGCACCGCGCTTGATCGACGGTGGCCTGCAGGCGGCCGAGCGCGCGCGCAACCTGGTCGGGCGCCTGCTGAGCTTTGCCCGCCGGCAAACCCTCAAGCCCCAGGCGGTGGCATTGTCGGCACTGGTGGAGGACATGCGCGAGCTGATGGCCCGTTCGCTGGGGCCGACCATCGCCGTGCAGCTGCAGATCGACCCGGCATTGCCGGTGGTGATTGTCGACCCGCATCAGTTGGAGCTGGCGTTGCTCAATTTGGTCGTCAATGGTCGTGATGCCTTGGGCGAAGGTGGCGGCCTGCGTATCGTCGCGGGCCTGGAGGCCCAGGGGCCACCGCGTCCCGCAGGCGTGGCGGCTGGGCGCCTGGTGTGGATCCAGGTGAGTGATGACGGCTGCGGCATGGACCAGGAGCAGTTGCGCCGCTGCATCGAGCCGTTCTTCTCGACCAAGGGCGTGGGCAAAGGCACCGGCCTTGGTCTGCCGATGGTGCAGGGCCTGGCGTTGCAGTCGGGTGGCGGCTTTGACATCCGCTCGACACCCGGCCAGGGCACCCAGGCCACTCTGTGGCTGCCGGCCAGCGATGAAGTGGCGGCGTGCCGTGCTGCCGATGCCCAGGAGGTGCCGCTGGCCGAGCGGCCGAGCCGGATATTGCTGGTGGACGATGAAAACATCGTGCGCCATGCCACCGCGCTGCAGTTGCGTGACCTGGGTTATGAGGTGACCGAAGCTGCCAGCGCGGCGCAGGCATTGCGGCTGGTAGAGCAGGGCTGGATGCCGGACGTACTGGTCACCGACCATGTCATGGCCGAGATGACCGGTGTGCGATTTGCCCAGCAGATGCGCGAGCGCCAGGCAGACTTGCCCGTGCTGATCATCACCGGGTATGCCAACCTGACGCCGCGTGAGCTGAAGGGGTTCGAGGTGTTGCGCAAGCCCTACCGGCGGGCAGAGCTGGCGCAGAGCGTGGCGCGGTTGCTGGCCGGGCGGCGGACCTGAGCGTTCCATGCTCAGCGAATGAAGTGCACTTTGCCGGTGTCGTCGTTGCCCATGTAGATCCCGTATACACCGGCTTGTCGCTCAAGGATGTAGCGCTCGAGAATCTGCCGGATGGCCGGGTAGTAGATCTCGTCCCACGGAATTTCGTCGGCCTCGAAGAACTTGTACGCCAGCGTCTCCGGCCCGTACTGGCCGGTCTCTTCGGTAGCGATGGCGCGGAAGATGATGTACACCTCGCTGATCTTCGGCACGCTGAAGATCGAATACGGCGAGACGATTTCGGCGCGTACCCCGGTTTCTTCCCAGACTTCGCGCAGCGCTGCCTGTTCGGTGGTTTCGCCGGCTTCCATGAACCCTGCCGGCAAGGTCCAGGTGCCGGGGCGCGGCGGGATCGCGCGCTGGCACAGCAGGTACTTGCCATCGCGCTCGATGATGCAGCCGGCGATCATTTTCGGGTTGATGTAGTGGACGTAGCCGCAGCCGTTGCAGAGCAGGCGTTCGTGGGTGTCGCCTGTGGGAACGCCCCGGGCCAGTTCTGTGGTGCAGTGCGGGCAGTAGCGCGGGGCGTTGGGCATGATCAGCGACCTATACGGGGTTCTATGCGGGGTTCCTTGAGGGCCAGGGGCTCGACCATGTCGCGCACCTTGGCGTTGTCGTCCTGTTTCTGGCGCAGGTAGTCCAGGGCCACCTTGGCGGCGGCGCGGACGTGGTCGACCGAGGCCTGGTGGGCCACCAGCGGGTCGCCACCCTTGATCGCCTCGACGATCTTTTCCATTTCGCGGTTGCTGGCGCCGCGGCGGTTTTCCTGCGATACCGACGTGGCCCGCAGGTAGCTGATGCGCGCCTGCAACTGGCGCAGCTGCTGCGCCGCCACCTGGTTGCCGGAGCCTTCCAGCAGCACATCGTAGAAACCCTGCACCGAATCCAGCACCTGTTGCAGCTCGCCTTCCTCCAGCGCTTCGCGGTTGACCTCCAGCGCGCGCTCCAGGGCACGGATGTCCTTGGCCTTGGCGTTGAGGGTGAACAACTGCACGATCAGGCCTTCGAGCACGCAGCGCAGCTCGTAGATATCGCGGGCGTCTTCCAGGGTGATGATGGCCACGCGCGGGCCCTTGGCATCGGCGAACTCCACCAGGCCTTCGGACTCCAGGTGACGCAGGGCCTCCCGCACCGAAGTACGGCTGACGCCGAGGCGGTCGCAGAGGTCGCGCTCGACCAGGCGGTCGCCTGGCAGCAAGTGGAAGTTCATGATCGCGGCGCGCAGCTTGTCGAGCACGATTTCGCGCAGGGTAACGGGGTTGCGGTTGACCTTGAAGCTGTCGTCGAGTGGCTGGCGTTTCATCAAGTGCGCTCTTAAAGAGGCTGCCCGGCCGCAACCGCAACAGCACCACGAACCTGGGGTGCTCCTTGCGTGGGTTCGAACAGCCCGGTGTTAACGGGTTGACTCCGCATCGGCTTCAGCGAACGCTTCGCGGGCCAGGCGGAAACTGTCCACCGCCGCGGGCACGCCGCAATAAATGCCGACCTGGAGCAGGATCTCGCGAATCTGTTCACGGCTCAGGCCATTACGCAAGGCGCCGCGAATGTGCAGCTTGAGCTCGTGGGGCCGGTTGAGCGCGGAAATCATGGCCAAGTTTATCATGCTGCGCTCTTTGAGCGACAAGCCTTCGCGGCCCCAGACGTGGCCCCAGCAGTATTCGGTGACCAGTTCCTGCAACGGTTTGGTGAAGTCGTCAGCGTTCTGGATCGACCGGTTGACGTAGTCCTCGCCCAGAACCTGGGTGCGGATCTGCAGGCCTTTTTCGTACTTCTCGTTGCTCATGGGCAGTACTCCGGAATAAAAAGGGGCCGCAACCGAGGGTGAGACGATTAGCGCGACCCCTGCAAAGCAGGAAGATCGGTGTTGGATTCTTCGCGGGTAAACCCGCGAAGGGGCCAGTGAGGTCTGTCAGCCAAGTGGCGGCAGGGCGCCCAGCTTGCCTTTGTGGTAGACCATCGGGGTCACCGGTTCGGCCGGCAGCACCAGGTTCTGCACCGCGCCGACGATGATCGCGTGGTCACCGCCGTCGTACTCGCGCCACAGTTCGCACTCGATGATCGCCGTGGCGTTGGCCAGCAGGGGATTACCCAGCTCGCTCAAGTGCCACTCGACACCTTTGGCCTTGTCCTTGCCCTTGCCGGCGAAGGCGTAGGCTTCGGCGGTCTGGTCGGCGGACAGCAGGTGAATCGCAAAACGCTTGCTGTCCCGCAGGATCGGGTAGGTGTCGGAGGCGTAGTTGGGGCAGAACAGCACCAGCGCCGGCTCGATCGACAGCGCGCTGAACGCGCTGGCGGTGATGCCGACGATGCCGCCGTCGGCGTCCAGGGTGGTGACAACCGTGACGCCGGACGGGAACGAGCCCATCACGTCTTTGTAGATGCCGGGTTCGATCATCTCGTGCTACCTCTTAGCGCATCACAAACGGGTCGGGCATCGGCGCGGTGGACAGGTTGATCCACACGGTCTTCAGCTCGGTATAGGCCAGCACCGAATCGATGCCGCTCTCACGGCCGTAGCCGCTGTTCTTGAAACCACCGATCGGTGCCATGGCCGACACGGCGCGGTAGGTGTTGACCCAGATGATCCCCGAGCGCACGTCACGGGCCAGGCGATGGGCACGGCCCAGGTCGCGGGTCCAGATACCGGCCGCCAGGCCGAACTGCGAGTCGTTGGCCATCGCCAGGGCTTCTTCCTCGGTCTTGAAGCGGATCACCGCTGCCACCGGGCCGAATACTTCTTCCTGCATGATGGTCATCGAGTTGCTGTCGCACTCGAAC
>NZ_JABMCW010000118.1:0-15288 GCF_013179705.1 Pseudomonas sp. CM25
GTGTCGCTGATCGCCAGCTGCGCGCTGATGTACATCCTCGGTTTCAGCCTGAACAACCTGACCCTGGTGGCCATCGTCATTTCAGTGGGCTTCGTGGTCGACGATGCCATCGTGGTGGTGGAAAACATCCACCGCCACCTGGAGGCCGGTGAAGACAGCCGCACGGCGGCGCTCAAGGGCGCGGGCGAAATCGGTTTTACCGTGGTGTCGATCAGTTTCTCGCTGATTGCGGCGTTCATTCCGTTGCTGTTCATGGGCGGCGTGGTCGGCCGTCTGTTCAAGGAATTCGCCCTCACCGCCACCGCCACCATCCTGATTTCGGTAGTGGTCTCGCTGACCCTGGCGCCGACCCTGTGCGCGCTGTTCATGCGCCGCCCGCCCGGCGGGCACCAGGGTGGTTTTGGCGAACGCCTGGTGCGGTGGTACGAAAAGGGCCTGGACCGCGCCCTCGCCCACCAGCGCCTGACCCTGGGCGTGTTCGGCGTGACCCTGGCCCTGGCGGTGGCCGGTTACGTGGCCATCCCCAAAGGCTTCTTCCCGCTGCAGGACACCGGCTTCATCCTCGGCACCAGCGAAGCGGCGGCGGACGTGTCGTACCCGGCGATGATCGAGAAGCACCAGGCGCTGGCCAAAATCATCGAGGCCGACCCGGCCGTGCGCGCGTTTTCCCACTCGGTAGGCGTCACCGGCAGCAACCAGACCATCGCCAACGGCCGCTTCTGGATCGCCCTGAAGCCGCGCGGCGAGCGCGATGTGTCCGCCAGCGAGCTGATCGACCGGCTGCGCCCCAAGCTGGCCCAGGTGCCGGGTATCGTCCTGTACATGCGGGCTGGCCAGGACATCAACCTCAGCTCTGGCCCGTCCCGCACCCAGTACCAGTACGTGCTCAAGAGCAACGACGGCGTAGCGTTGAACCTGTGGACCCAGCGCCTGACCGAACGCCTGCGGGAAAACCCGGCATTGCGTGACCTGTCCAACGACCTGCAACTGGGCGCCAGCGTCACCCGCATCGACATCGACCGCCAGGCTGCCGCACGCTTCGGCCTGACCACCACCGACGTCGACCAGGCACTGTACGGCGCCTTCGGCCAACGGCAGATCAGCGAATTCCAGACCGAGACCAACCAGTACAAGGTGATCCTCGAACTGGATGCGCGCCAGCGCGGCAAGGCCGAGAGCCTCAACTTCTTCTACCTGCGCTCGCCGCTGACCAACGAAATGGTGCCGCTTTCAGCCGTGGCGCATGTGGCGCCGCCCACTACCGGGCCACTGTCGATCAGCCACGACGGCCTGTTCCCGGCCGCCAACCTGTCGTTCAACCTGGCCCCCGGCGTGGCCCTGGGCGATGCGGTGAGCATCCTCGAACGCACCCAGCGCGAGCTGGGCATGCCCGACTCCATCAGCGGTAATTTCCAGGGCGCGGCCCAGGCCTTCCAGAGCTCGCTGTCGAGCCAGCCATGGCTGATCCTGGCAGCGCTGGTGGCGGTGTACATCATTCTCGGCGTGCTGTACGAAAGCTTCGTTCACCCGCTGACGATCATCTCCACCCTGCCCTCGGCGGGCCTCGGGGCGCTGATACTGCTGTGGGCGATGGGCCAGGACTTCAGCATCATGGGGCTGATCGGCGTGGTGCTGCTGATCGGTATCGTCAAGAAAAACGGCATCCTGCTGATCGACTTTGCCCTCGAAGCCCAGCGCCATCGCGGCCTGACACCCGAGCAGGCAATCCACCAGGCCTGCCTCACGCGCTTCCGGCCGATCATCATGACCACCCTGGCCGCCTTGCTTGGCGCAGTCCCGCTGATGTTCGGCTTTGGCACCGGGGCCGAGCTGCGCCAGCCGCTGGGTATCGCGGTGGTCGGCGGCCTGCTGGTGAGCCAGGCGCTGACGCTGTTCACCACCCCGGTCATATACTTGACCCTCGAGCGCCTGTTCCACCGCCGCCAGGCTGCCCGGGCGGCAGCGCCAAGTGCCAGTTAGGACAAGACCATGCGTGTGCTGATCATCGAAGACGAAGAAAAAACCGCCGACTACCTGCATCGCGGCCTGAGCGAACAGGGTTTTACCGTCGACCTGGCCCGCGACGGCATCGATGGCCTGCACCTGGCCCTGGAACGCGATTACGCGGTGATCGTGCTGGACGTGATGCTGCCCGGCCTGGACGGCTATGGGGTGCTGCGCGCGTTGCGTGCGCGCAAGCAGACACCGGTGATCATGCTGACCGCCCGCGAACGGGTCGAAGACCGCATCCACGGCCTGCGCGAAGGCGCTGACGACTACCTGGGCAAGCCGTTCTCGTTCCTCGAACTGGTTGCCCGCCTGCAGGCCCTGACCCGGCGCAGCAGCAGCCACGAGCCGCTGCAGGTGCAAGTGGCCGACCTGTGGATCGACCTGATGGCGCGCAAGGCAACACGTGCCGGCCAGCGCCTGGAGCTGACCGCCAAGGAGTTTTCGCTGCTCAGTGTGCTGGCCCGCAGGCAAGGCGAGATCCTGTCGAAGACGGCGATCGCCGAGCTGGTGTGGGACATCAACTTCGACAGTGATGCCAACGTCGTCGAGGTGGCGATCAAGCGCCTGCGCGCCAAGCTCGACGGCCCCTTCGACAACAAGCTGCTGCACACCATCCGAGGCATGGGCTATGTCCTGGAAAACCGTGCCGGGTAACTCCATCGCGCTGCGCCTGTCGGCGTTGTTCATTCTGGTGGCGCTGAGCGTGTTCCTGCTGATCGGCTCGGCGCTGTATCGTCAGGTCGACCGCAGCCTCGACCTGCTGCCGCAGGCCGAACTGGATGCGCGCTTCAGCGTGCTCGAATCCACCCTCAACCGCTTCGGCACGCCCGAGCACTGGGCCAAGATCAACAACAAGCTCAACCTGCTCAGCGAAGAGGACAAGCGCATTCGCTTCTGGGTGGTCAGCAGCAACCCGGCCTACGAGTACGGTCAGCCCAGCGAGCTGATACGCGCGTTTGCCGAAGGTGCACAAGGCATGCGCGACCTGCGCCTGCCTGACCGCCCCTACCCTTACAAGGTGCTGGTCAGCGAACTGCCGGCGCTGGACCAGCGCCCGCCACTGCGCTTTCTGATCGGCATCGACACCGAAACTTTCTGGCAGGCCCAGCACAGCCTGCTGGTGGCGATTGTAGGGCTGGCGGTGCTCGGCGTGTTGCTGGCTTCGCTGCTGGGCTACTGGGTAGCGCGGATCGGCCTGCGCCCGCTGCTGGCGTTGTCCAACGAAGCCCAGGCCCTGGCCCCGCCGCGCCTGGACGGGCGCCTGCAGACCCAGGCCCTGGCCCCGGAACTGGCGCAGTTCGCCGGCGCTTTCAATGCGGCGCTCGACCGGGTCAGCCAGGCCTATTCACGGCTGGAGGCGTTCAACGCCGACGTCGCCCATGAACTGCGCTCGCCGCTGACCAACCTGATCGGCCAGACCCAGGTGGCGCTGACCCGCGGGCGCAGCGCCGAGCACTACTTCGAGGTGCTGCAATCGAACCTTGAGGAGCTGGAGCGCCTGCGCAGCATCATCAACGATATGTTGTTCCTGGCCAGCGCCGACCAGGGCAGCAAGGCCACTGCCCTGACCCAGGCTTCACTGGCCGAGGAAGTGGCCACCACCCTCGACTACCTGGACTACATCCTCGAAGACGCACAGGTCAGCGTGAGCGTGACCGGCGACGCACAGGTGCCCATCGAGAAAGCCCAGTTGCGCCGGGCGTTGATCAACCTGCTGAACAACGCCGTGCAGCACACGGCGCCGCACCAGCAGATCCAGGTGCGGATTGACGCCGAGCCCGGGCAGGTCAGCATTGCCGTGAGCAACCCCGGGCCGGCGATCGACGATGCGCACCTGCCGTTGCTGTTTGAACGCTTCTACCGCGTGGATGCGGCGCGCAGCAACAGTGGCGGGGGCAACCATGGGTTGGGGTTGGCGATCGTCAAGGCGATTGCCTTGATGCATGGCGGGGAGGTGTTTGTGCGCAGTGGGGCCGGGTTCAATACCTTCGGCATCCAACTGCCAGTCTGACGCTGTCCCTGTAGGACCGTGTCTAGCGCAGTGGTTTGCGGCGAAAGTGCTATTGCTTTTTGATGGATCGTTACCTTTTGCGCAACAGTGCTTATCGCACTTCGCTCTGTTTCAAGTGCACTGAAAGGACTAACTTTACCCCTGTCCTCATTAGCACTTGCCCCGCAAGAAGGTAGTTTCAAATGTCCAACAGTATGGGTATTGCCAGCGTCTTCGTCCTGTCTTCCCTGTTGTTGTCGCCCTTGGCCATGGCCGAAGAATCCCCCGCTTTCGTCAACCGTAATGCAGAGCTCGCCGCCGTCCATCAAGAGGCCCGCGACGCTGTAGCCGCACAACAGGCTGACGCCGTGAAAGACGCAAACCAGACAGCCTCCAAAGTTTCTGTCGATGCCAACAGCGACAGCTGATCAAGCGCTGTTATTGCTCCCGTTTTCCCTTGGCTACGCCATGGGCACCACCGGTGCCGATATGTTAGCCTTTTAAAGCCGCTGCCAATCAGCGGCTTTTTTTATGTGCTTAAACTCTCAGCCCCGCTGTAACGTCCTTCTATAAAAAGACGCACATTCAAAAATAAAAACTGCCCCACCGTCAGACCAAAGGAGCTAGTACCGGTGTCTTCCGCGTTTCGCTTTACCCCGCTTTTCATTGCGTTGACTGCAACGATCCCCTTCGCCGCCCAGGCAGATGAAGACAAGGCTGATGGCTTCATCGAAGGCTCGTCCTTCAACCTGCATTTCCGTAACGCCTACTTCAACCGCGACAACCACAATGCCGGCGTGCGTGACACCCGCGAGTGGGGCCAGGGCGCCGTTGCACGCTTCGAGTCGGGCTACACCCCGGGTGTGATCGGCTTTGGCCTGGACGCCCATGCCATGCTGGGCCTGAAACTGGACGGCGGTGGCGGCCATGCCGGCACCAGCATCCTGCCCCAGCACATCAAGGACGACGGCGAGCTGGGTGCTGCCCCGCACTCGTTCTCCACCGCCGGTGCCGCGATCAAGCTGAAGGCCTTTGACACCGAGCTCAAAGCCGGTGACCTGTTCCTTACCAACCCGGTGATCGCCGGCGGCGAAACCCGCATGCTGCCGCAGACCTTCCGCGGTGTGAGCCTGACCAACACCAGCGTTGACGGCCTGCTGCTCGAAGGCGGCCAGGTCAGCTTCACTCACCCGTACAACCAAAGCGGTCACCGCCGTATCGATACCTACTACGGGTCGCTGGACGAGCACGACAAGAGCAAGCACCTGAACTGGGCCGGCGCGTCGTGGAGCGGTACCCCGAACATGACCGCCAACCTGTACGCGGCCGAGCTGAAGGACATCTGGAACCAGTACTACGCGGACTTCGACTACACCTACGTGGTCAACGACCTGGTCAGCCTGAACCCGGGCGTGCACTTCTACCACACCCAGGACACCGGCCAAGCCCTGCTGGGCAAGATCGACAACAACACCTACAGCCTGCACTTCACCGTCAATGCCGGGTACCACAGCGTCACCGCCGCCTACCAGCGGGTCAACGGCAACACGCCGTTCGACTACATCAACCTGGGCGACAGCGTGTACCTGGACAACTCGCGCATGTATTCGGACTTCAACGCCCCGAACGAGCGTTCCTGGAAGCTGCAGTACGGTTATGACTTCGCCGGCGCAGGCATCCCGGGCCTCAGCACCACGCTGTCGTACTCGCGCGGCGAGGCGGACCTGAGCAAAGCCACCCAGGACACCAGCCACTACGACTACTACCGTGCCGACGGCAAGAATGCCACGCACTGGGAGCGCGACCTGGATGTGAAATACGTGTTCCAGGAGGGGGACCTCAAAGACCTGGCGGTGCAGGTGCGCTACGCCACCCACCGTGGCAGCCAGGGCTATGCGTCGATCGACAGCAACAGCGACAACGACGAACTGCGGGTGATCGTCGACTATCCGCTGAACGTGTTCTGATCTCACCCTGCAAGCTTCACCTGTAACCCTGTGGGAGCGGCGGTGCGGCGATCCGATTCACCCGCGAAGAAGGCTCCGCGGTGCCGGGCACCGGCTTCGCCGGTGTTCGCGGGTTAACCCGCTCCCACAGGGGCGCTGAAATGAATCGAACTTGCAGCACAGCGTGATTCCGTCGGACAAATCTTGTCCGACAATCCCCGCTTCCCTAGAATGTCGCCGCCGCGAATGGCCCTGCCCACGCAGTAGCGAGCATGCCCACCCAACCCCCGCGTTTTGCAGTCTACAGGTCGCACCCCGCGCTGATCCTAAACCTGGGCAGTTGCCTTGCCGTGCTCGCAATCGTGGCCATCGTCAGCTACCTGCTGGCGCGCGAACGTGACAGTGTCGAACTGTCTGCCCTGCGTTCGTCCAACAACATCGTCCAGCTGATCGAAAGCGACATCCTGCGCAACGTCGAACTTTACGACCAGTCCCTGCAAGGCCTGATCTGGGCGGTCGGGCGAAAGGAACTGGCGCAGGTACCCGGCCCGTTGCGGCAGCGCCTGCTGTTCAACGAGGCGTTCGTCGACCGCAAGCGCGGTGACGTGCTGTGGCTGGACAAGCAAGGCAATGTGGTGGGCGATTCCACCAGCAGCGTGCCGCGCCAGGCCAACTTCGGCGATACCGGGGTGTTTCTGGCGCACCAGCGCAATGCCAACCTCGGCCTGCTGGTAGGCCCACCATTCAAGGCCAGGCTTGGCGACCTGGACTGGTGCATCAGCTTCAGCCGGCGTATTTCCGGGCCGCATGGCGAATTCGCCGGTCTGGCTGCAGGTGCCCTGCGCCTGTCGTATTTCAGTGAGCTGTTCCAGCGCCTGGACATCGGTGATGACAGCAGCATCAACCTGATCAACACCGACGGGCAACTGCTCGCCCGCCAGCCCAGCCGCGCGCGGGACCCGCTGATCGGCAGCAACTATGCCGGGCGACCAAACTTCAAGCGCATACTGAGTGAACAGCGCGGCAGCTTCACTGCGCGCTCCGGCAGTGACCACCGCCTGCGCATGTACACCTTCGCCCGGGTCCCACAATTACCGCTGATCGTGCTGGTGGTGCATTCGGCCGACGAGGTGTTCCAGTCGTGGCGCCGCACAGCGATTCTGGTCAGCGTTGCCACTGGTGTGCTGTGCGTGGGTATTCTCTGGCTGACACTGCTGCTGGGTCGTGAGCTGAGCCGTCGCCACGAGGCCGAGCAAGGGTTGGCGACCTTGGCGGCCACCGACAGCCTGACCGGCCTGGCCAACCGCCGGCGCTTGGACCAGGTGCTGAGACAGGAGTGGGCACGCGCCCAGCGCAACCGCAAACCACTGGCGGTGCTGATGGTGGATGTGGATCACTTCAAGGCATTCAACCAGCGCCACGGCCACGCTGGGGGCGACCATGCCCTGCGCGAAGTGGCCAAGGCCATCGAGGCGTGCATTCGTCGTCCCGCTGACTTGGCAGCGCGCTATGGTGGGGAGGAATTTCAGGTCGTGCTGCCGGAAACGGAGTTGGCCGGCGCACTGCTGCTGGCAGAACGGATACGGGCCAGCGTCGAAGCGCTCGCACCCTTTGCCGAAGATACCGACGCGATAACAGTAAGCATCGGCATCGGCTTGTCCGGCACCCGGCACGACCTGACGAGTGTGCTGGGTGCTGCGGACGAAGCCCTCTACCGGGCCAAGGCCAAAGGCCGCAACCGGGTAGAGGGGCCTGCCGTTTAGGAACGGGCGCGGGCAGCGTTACGCAGCGCCTTGACCTGGTCATGGTTGCGCTGCACGCCCTGCAGCTGGTTTTCCACCAGCATGTAGGACTGGTCGCTGGCGGTGCGGCCCAGCTTCACCAGCTTCTCGCGGGCTTCCTTGTAGGCCTTGAGGGCATGGTCCTCGCCGCGTTCAACCTCGTTCAGCACCGCTTCTTCATCTTTGCCGGTGAGCATCGATTTAAGGTTGACCCAACCACGGTGCATGTCGCCGCTGATGCTGGTGGAGGTTTCAGGGTCGCCACCCAGGCGGCGCACCTCGCTTTGCAGTTCGCCGGCAGCGTTGGCGCACTCGCCGGCACGCTGGACGAAGAACGCTTTCAGTTCCGGGTTCTTCACATCATCGGCCGAGGCTTTGAAACCCTTTTCGCCGTCCTTGCTGTACTCGATCAGGTCGTTGAGTACGTCGATTACGTCTTTGTTGGGGTTGCTCATGGTGAAACTCCTTGGCAGGTGATAGTCATCTGTAAGGGAGCAGTGTTCGTGCCAAGCTTTTTAATTTATAAATATCCTTTAAAATCAGTTAGTTAAGAACCGGAAGAAGATGCCGTCGGATGGCGTTCTGCATGATTGCCGCTTGGGACCTCGTGCAGATTGCAGTATGGTCGGCGCTTTTCCCCAGCCAGGTGCGCCGATGAAACCGGAAATGCTCGAACTGCTTGTGACCCGGACCATGCCCTTCGGCAAGTACCAGGGGCGCATCATTGCCGACCTGCCGGGGGATTATCTGGCGTGGTTCGCGCGCCGGGGCTTCCCGGCGGGGGAACTGGGGGGGTTGCTGGCGTTGATGCATGAGGTGGATCACAACGGGCTGGGGGATCTGCTGGGGCCGTTGCGGCAGAAGCATCGGCGCGCTTAGGGATCGCATCAGGGCTTGCAGGTGCTGCCGCAAGATTTGCAGCGCCTGTGAGATCGAGCGCCGCCCGCGCGGCGCTTCGCGGGTGAACCCGCTCCCACATTTGTTGCAACGTGGCCATGTCTGTGAGAAAGGGGTTGCCCGCCTTGGTGCATGGCTTGAGACAGGTGAGGCTGTAGTGAGGCTCACCGAGAAATCCAGTCAAGCCACCAAGGCTGGCAACCATGGCCTGACAGGTTTGGTACGTTGCAACAAATGTGGGAGCGGGTTCACCCGCGAAGCGCCGCGCGGGCGGCGCTCGATCTCACAGGCGCTGAAAATTCTGTGGCAAGCACCTGTCAGCCTTGATGCCGGCGATAGGCCAAGCCAGCTACCCCTTGACCGGCGCCACAGCCAGTTCCACCTGCTCGCTCTTCTTGATCAGCGCATACACCACCGCCGTCAGCAAGCTGCCCGCCACGATCGCCAGCAGGTACAGCAACGCATGGTTGATCGCATTCGGAATCAGCAGCACAAACAGGCCACCATGCGGCGCCATCAGCTTGCAACCGAAGTACATCGACAACGCCCCGGTCAACGCCCCACCGGCAACACTGGCCGGGATTACCCGCAACGGGTCCTTGGCGGCGAACGGAATTGCGCCTTCGGAGATGAAGCACAGCCCCAGCGCCAACGCCGCCTTGCCCGCCTCGCGCTCGCTCTGGGCGAACTTGCGCCGGGCCAGGAAGGTGGCGATGCCCAGGCCGATCGGGGGCACCATGCCGGCAGCCATGGTGGCTGCCATCGGTGCGTAGCTAGACGATGCCAGCAAGCCTACCGAGAAGGCGTACGCTGCCTTGTTGATCGGCCCGCCCAGGTCGACGCACATCATGCCGCCCAGCAACAGACCCAGCAAAATGGCATTGGTGGTGCCCATACTGTCGAGGAAAAGCGTGAGCCCTGCGAGCATGGCCGCCACCGGCTGGCCGACCACGTAGATCATCACCAGGCCGGTGAACAAGCTGGCCAGCAGGGGAATGATCAGGATCGGCTTGAGTGCCTCCAGGCTGCTGGGCAGGCGCGCCCAGCGGGCGATGGCCTTGGCACTGTAACCGGCAAGAAAGCCGGCCACGATGCCGCCGATGAAACCCGCGCCCAAGGTGCTTGCCAGTAGCCCGCCAATCATGCCGGGGGCCAGCCCCGGGCGGTCGGCGATGGACCAGGCGATGTACCCCGCCAGCAGCGGCACCATCAGCTTGAATGCAGCCTCGCCACCGATTTGCATCAGCGCGGCCGGCAAGGTGCCGGGCTCTTTGTAGGCCTCGATGCCGAACACGAAGGACAGGGCAATCAGCAAGCCACCGGCCACTACCATCGGCAGCATGAACGACACGCCGGTGAGCAGGTGCTTGTACACACCGGTTTTCTCACCTTTCGCTGCCGGGCTGGCCGCTGCAGCGTCAGCGCTGCTTTCCACCTTGGCCTCGGCCAGCGCCTTGTCCAGCGTGGCACGGGCCTGCTTGAGGGCGATGCCGGTGCCACAGCGGTAGATGCGCTTGCCGGCAAAACGCGCGGCAGGGACTTCGATATCGGCGGCCAGCAGCACCACATCCGCCTCGGCGATCGCGTCGGCAGACAAGGGGTTACGCGCACCGACCGAGCCCTGGGTCTCGACAGTCAGCTGATAGCCCAGTTGTTGTGCAGCTTGCTGCAAGGCCTCTGCGGCCATGAAGGTGTGTGCAACACCGGTCGGGCAAGCGGTGACCGCGACAATGCGCGCGCCAGCGCCGGCAACTTCGGCCTGGCGTGCCTCTGCGGCCAGCAGTTGAGCGTTGGCTGCCGCTTCATCCAGGAAACCTTCGCGGTCAGCCAGCGCCCGCGAGGGCGTGCTCTGGTACACGCGTTTGCCGACGAAACGGCCCAGGTCCACCGGGCCGGTGCTGACCACTAGCACCCAGTCGGCCTCGGCGATCTGCACCGCGCTCAGCTGCCGCTCCGGGTGGCCGGCGTCCTGCACTTCGACGCTGGTGCTCCAGCCACGCCGCTGGGCGGCAGCGGCCAGCAAACGAGCGCTCAGCACACTCGACACCTGGCCGTTGGGGCAGGCGGTGACAATGGCAATGTTCATCGGCAACCCTCTTGTTGTTCTGTCAGTTGCACGGCAGCTTCAAGCCGCGCCAGTTGCTCGCGGTCACGGATGCCGAAGCCGACCTGGGTAACGGCCTGGGCGGCGATCGCGGTGGCGCGGGTCAAGGTCTGCGCCGGCGCTTCACCCAGCAGCAGGCCATGGACCATGCCGGCCACCAGCGAATCCCCTGCGCCGACCGTGCTGGCGACACGTACCTTGGGTGGTTTGGCATGCAGGGCAAGGTCGCGGGCGAACCAGCTGACGCCCTGCTCGCCGGCAGACACCACCACATGTCCAACGCCGCTGGCCAACAGGCGCAGCGCCGCGGCACGCTGCTGTGCAGGGTTATCCACAGCCAGGCCAAGCACCTCGCCCAGCTCTTCGGTATTGGGCTTGACCAGCCAGGGCGCGCCTTGCAGTCCGGCACGCAGGGCTTCGCCGCTACTGTCCAGGGCCACCTTCAGGCCTTGGGCCTGCAACTGGTCGAGCAACTGGCGGAACCAGTCGGCACCCACTCCACGCGGCAGGCTGCCTGCGACAACCACGGCATCGTGCCCAGGGGCGACCTGTTCGAGCAGGCGCAGCAAGGCGCTGCGAGCAGCCTCGTCGACCTCCGGGCCCTGGCCGTTGATGTCGGTGACGCGCCCGTCAGCCTCGACCAGCTTGATATTGCTGCGGGTTTCGCCGGGCACGCGGACGAAGCAATCGGCAAAGCCGCGCCCGTCGATCAGTGCCTCGAACGGTTGCAGGTTGTCCTGCCCGAGGAAACCGCCAACGGTAACGCTGTGCCCCAGGTCGGCCAGTACCTGGGCAACGTTCAGCCCCTTGCCGGCGGCGTCAGTCTGCTGCGCCTGGCTGCGGTTGACCTGCCCCGCGCGCAAGGTATCCAGGCCGATGGTGATGTCCAGCGCCGGGTTCAGGGTGAGGGTGAGGATCTTGGCCATTCAGTAACGCTCCACCAGCGCGCGAACCGCTGCGGCGCTGTCCTGTTGCAGGGCCTCACGCGCCAGGGCGCGGGCCGTCTGGTGATCGGCCTGGCGGACCAGGGCCTTGACTTCGGCAATGCTGCGCGCGCTGACGCTGAGCTCATCTACATCGAGGCCGAGCAGCACGGCGACGGCCTGCGGGTCGGCCGCCAGCTCACCGCACACACCCACCCACTTGCCGTGCGCATGCGCAGCACGCACGGTCATGTCGATCAGGCTGAGCACTGCCGGGTGCAGGCCGTCGGCCTGGGCCGACAGGCTAGGGTGGCCACGGTCGATGGCCAGGGTGTACTGGGTAAGGTCGTTGGTGCCGATGCTGAAGAAGTCCACCTCGCGTGCCAGTTGCGGCGCCAGCAGCGCTGCCGAAGGGACCTCGACCATGATGCCCAGTTGCAAGTCCGCTACCGGGATCTCTGTCCGCAGACGCTCGACCATGGCCCGCGCCTCACGCCACTCATGCACCTGGCCAACCATCGGGAACATGATGCGCAGCGGGCGCTGGTCGGCAGCCCGCAGCAAGGCGCGCAACTGCGCTTCCATCACCTGCGGGCGTTGCAGGGTCAGGCGCACCCCACGCACACCGAGAAACGGATTTTCCTCGGCCGCAATCGGCCAGTACGGCAGCGGTTTGTCGCCACCGACATCCAGGGTGCGTACCACCAGCGGCCGGCCATCAAGGCCATCGAGCACGCGACGGTACTCGGCCTCCTGGGTTGCCACATCCGGGAGTTGTGGGTGGGCCATGAAAATCAGTTCGGTGCGCAGCAGGCCGACGCCTTCGGCGCCCTGCTCCACCACCTTGGCAATGCCGCTGCTGTCGCCGATGTTGGCGAACACTTCGACGGCGTGGCCATCACGGGTAACGGCGGGTTCGAAGCGGTCAGCCCAGGCGGCCTGCAGGCGTTGCTCGCGCAAATCCCGCTCGGCCAGGGCACGCTGCAGCTCATCTGCCGGCGGCGCCACGCTGACCGCGCCGCGCTGGCCATCGAGCAGCAGCGGCGTGCCACTGTGCAACAGCAGTATCGAAGCACCCGCGCCGACCACTGCCGGAATGCCCAGGGCACGGGCAACGATGGCGCTGTGGGCGGTGGCGCCACCTTGAGCGGTGACGATACCGGCAACCCGCGCCGGGTCCAGCCGGGCGACATCGGACGGGCCGACCTCGGTCATCACCAGCACATAGGGTTGTTCAGGTTCAACCTGGGGCTGCACACCGCACAACTGCGCCAGCACGCGCCGGCCGATGTCGCGCAGGTCGGCGGCGCGCTCGGCCAGCAAGGCATCGTGCAACGCCTCCTGCTGGCGGGCGGCCGCCTCGATCACGGCCATCCACGCCGCTGCGGCGCTCTCGCCCTGGCCAAGGCGCTGTTCGACATCGTCGGTCAACGCCGGGTCGGCGAGCATTTCCTGATGGGTGACGAATATCTCGCCAATGGCCTTGTCGCTGCGCTGGATCAATGCCTGCAATTCACTGGACACGTTCGCCAGGGCTTCGCGCAGTTTCTGCCGCTCCTGGGCACACGACTCGCCACGCAAGGGGTAGTCGAACTCACGCTCGACACATACATGCGCCGGGCCGCTGGCAATGCCAGGGGCAGCGCCAACGCCCTGGATACGGCTGCCAGCCTGGGGGGCCTGCAGCACTTCAGCGGTGGTTTCGGCGACGGCAGCGGTGCCTGCTGGTAGCGGCTCCACCTCTTCGCCCAGGCCCTGTTCGATGGCAGCCTGCAACACCGGCAAGGCATCGGCGGCAATGCCTGGCTCGGCCACCAGTTCCAGCACCTGACCGCGACGGGCACCGAGGCTGAGCAGCTTGCTCAGGCTCTTCACCGACACCGCCGGCTGAGTGCTGTCGGCCAGGCGCACACGGATTTCCCCTTCGAAGCCTTTGGCCAGCTGCGCCAGCACTTTGGCCGGGCGCGCATGCAGGCCATGCGGGTTGGCCAGCACGATACGCGCGCTGGGCCAGTCGGCCGGCGCTTCGCCGCCCAGCACTTGCAGCACCGCGCGGCTGCTGGTGGCCTGGTACAGCATCTGCCCGCGGCCCTCTATCAGCACCTCGCACAGGCGCTCAAGCAGGGCCTGGTGGGCAGCGCCAAGGCTGGCCAGGCAGAACAGGCCGTTGAGTGGCTGGTCGCGGTAGCGCAGCGGTTGCTGCGGGGTAATGAAGGCCAGGCCCGGCTGGCGCACCTGGCGCTCGCTGTGCAGCCACCACAGGCCCTCGCCCAGCGGCAGCGGCTCGGCCTGTTGCAGCACGGCGGCAAAGCCGCTGTCGACACAATCGGCGCGCTGCAACAGCCGGGCACCGCGCCAGGCCAGCTCGTCGAAGTCCTCGGTCGGCAGGTTCAGGCCGACCAGTTGTGCATCCAGCGCCAGTTCCTGCGGCGCACCCTGCAGCAGTTTCAGCAACGCTTCGGCGGAACTCGCCCGGCGCAAGGCTTCGGCCAGGTCGGTCTCGCCCAGCGCACGGGTCAGCAGTTGCAGCAGGCGCAGGTGTTCGTCGGAGCGGGCTGCGATACCGATGGCCAGGTAGACCGTATGGCCATCGCCCCAGTCCACGCCCTCGGGAAACTGCAGCAGGCGCACGCCGGTGGCATGCACCAGGTCACGGGTCTGCGGCGTGCCATGGGGAATGGCAATGCCCTGCCCCAGGAAGGTCGAGCCTTGCGCCTCGCGGTCCTGCAACCCCTGCAGGTAGCCCTCGGCGACCAGGCCGTCAGCGACCAGCCGCCCGGCCAGCAGGCGTAATGCCTCGGCTTTGTCGGCGGCCGTCTGGCCCATGGCTATCTGCTCCTTGACGAGCTCGAGCATGACCTTCTCCTTTTGCAGTTCCCGGTCGGGTACTGGAGTATTGTTGTGAAATTCACGTAAACGGCCAGTTCAACAGCCTTGCACAAGTGCAAGCCGAGGCAGAAAATTCGGCAGCTGAAACGTTTAATCTGACCAGACGGCCACGTTACTCGATAATCTGCCGATGAAAAAGCCCCATCCTGTCGGACAATTGCGACAATGGTCGTCTGCGCGTGCTGCCTGTAGCGGGTCAAACTACCCGGTCAGGCCTCACAGCCAGCCCCGGTAATAACAAGGAAAATTCGGTGAAACTCAGCGATATCGCCCGTCTGGCCGGTGTGTCCGTGACCACTGCCAGCTACGTCATCAATGGCAAGGCCGAACAGCAGCGCATCAGCAGCAGCACTGTCGAGCGGGTACGCGCGGTGGTCGAGGCCCATGGCTTCACGCCCAACCCGCAGGCCGCCGGTCTGCGCAGCCGGCATACCCGTACCCTGGGCTTCATTCTCCCGGATCTGGAGAACCCCAGCTACGCCCGCATTGCCAAGCAGCTGGAGCAAGGCGCCCGCGCCCGCGGCTACCAGCTGCTGATCGCCAGCAGCGATGACCAGCCCGACAGCGAACGCCAGTTGCAGCAGCTGTTCCGTGCCCGCCGTTGCGATGCGCTGTTCGTTGCCAGTTGCCTGCCGCCAGAAGATGACAGCTACCGCGAGCTGCAGGACAAAGGCCTGCCGGTGATTGCCATCGACCGCCGCCTGGACCCCGCTCACTTCTGCTCGGTGATCAGCGACGATCGCGACGC